>JAWLCQ010000008.1:0-58580 GCA_041687095.1 Phycisphaerae bacterium
CCGCCCATGCCCGTGTAGATGCCCTCGGTGTTCTCGCGGACGACGATGAAGTCGATGTCCTCGGGGTTCTTGTCCTTCAGGGGCGTCCACACCCCGGGGTAGAGCTTCACCGGGCGGAGGTTGATGTACTGGTCCAGGGCGAACCGCAGGCGGAGCAGGAGGCCCTTCTCCAGGATGCCCGGGGCGATCTTCGGATGCCCGACGGCCCCGAGGTAGATGGCGTCGAAGGCGCGGAGTTGCTCGATCTCCTCGTCGTGGATCACGGGGATGGAGGGCTTGTTCGGGTCCCCGCCGGCCTCCAGGTAGCGGTCGCCGCCGACGTTGAAGTCTTGCGTGGTGTACGTGAACCCGACCTTCTTCGAGACGGCCTCCAGAACCTTCAGGCCCTCGCGGACCACCTCCGGACCCGTGCCGTCGCCGCCGATTACCGCAAGTTTCATCCTGGTCATCCTTTCGCTGCTGCGCCTCCGGATCCCGGACCCGGTGGGCGATCAAGAGCGGGCAGTCTACACCAGAAGCCCGGAGGGGGCAACGGGTTTGTAGGGGGGTGTCCTGTCTCAATAGAAGTGTCAGGGGTCTACGTCTCAAGAGAACTGTCCCCCCCGGGGGGGCTCGCCAAGGGTGCTGAGTGGAGGGCTTGTCGGGTGGGGGAGGATGACCTTGGCCTCCGGGCGCGGTACACTCCCGGACGTAGCGAACCGGAAGGAGAGCAGGGGCATGGAACGGTCCGGTGCGGACGATGCGAGCGCGGTTCTGGCGACGCATGAGGCGCTGGCGGATGCGCATGCGCGGATCTTGGCGGCGATGGCGAGCATGCCCCGCCGCCGCCCGTGGATGGACGAGGACCGCCGCCTGCTGCGAGAGCGGTTGCGCCGCGTCCTGGCAATCCGCGAGGAGTGGATCCCCACCGTCACCGTCCGCTCCTGCCGTGACGAGCGCCGCGAGGGGCTCGCGGTTCGGCGGCTGTGCGCACAGACGTGGGAGGGCGTGGCGGCGGCGGGCGTCTTGTGGCGGACGGACGAATCCGATCGCCCCCGTCCGCTGGTGCTGCTGTGCTGCGGGCACGGGCCCGGGGGAAAGTTGCACGTCACCTACCAGCGCATGGCCATTCACCTCGCCCGGTCGGGGGCGGCGGTGCTGGTCATCGACAACATCGGGCAGGGCGAGCGAGAGCCCATGGGCCACCGCCGCCCCTGGGGCGTTTTCGCCCGCGGGCTCACCGTGCAGGGGCTCATCACCATGGAGGCGACGGGGTGGCTGAGATGGGCGGCTCGCCAGCCCTGGACCGACCCCCGCCGCATCGCGGCCATCGGCAACTCCGGCGGCGGGGCGACCACGCTGACCCTCGCCACGCTCGACGAGGGAGACCTCGCGTGCGTCGTCAGCTCCGGGCATCCAAGCTCCCAAGCCTACACCTGCCGCAAGGAGCGGGCGCTGTGTGCCTGCGCCCTGTGGCCGGGCGTGGCGGGGACGCTGGAGATGTGGGAACTGCTCGCGTGCTTCGCCCCGCGACCGCTGCTGATCTTCCAGGGCCTCGAGGATCATCTTTTCCCCGCCGACCACTTCCACCGCCTCGCCCGTCAGGTCGCTACGGCGTACCGGCTGCACGCCGAGCACGCCCGGCTGGGCGTCAACGGCGAATCGCCCTCATTCCGCGCCGAACTGCTCCCTGGCGGCCACCCGTGGGACGACCCCCGCATCCTGCTCGTGGGGGAGTTTCTCGCTGCGGCTCTGGGCCTGACCCCGCCCTCCGCCGCCCCGCCCCACGACGACCCCGCACTCCTCGCTCCCACCGACACGTGCTACCCCGCCTGGGACCCCGAGGCCGCCGATGCCGAGGCCATCGCCCGTGCCCTGGCGGGCCCAAACGGGGAAGGTGCAATGACAGGCCCCGTCGAGTTGTGGGACCTCTACCCGCCCGATCTGCCGCTCGACCGCATCGCGCAGATCACCCCCAGCGCCGACACCCGCCACATCCTGGCCCAGCTTGCCGCCTTCACCGCCGCGCCGCGTCCGTGCCCCGGTTACGAGGAGCCTGTGTCCCCGTAGCCGCGGAGGGCGCGCTTGCCCTGGCGGAGGCGGGTGAGGTCATTCGCCATCTCGTCGCGGCGGGCGGCGGCGCGGCGGCGGAGGTCGTCGGAGAGGGCGGCGATGCGGAGGACCCGCTCCTCGTGCGGGGCGAGGGTGTCGGGCGGGTGTATCAGGAGTTCCATCATCAGTTCCGCCCCCTTCTGCACCGCCGCCTCGAAGGCGGGCCCGGCCTCGTCGAGCAGTTCGCCCTGGCGGTGCAGTATGGTCTCGACGCGGGCGAGCAGGTCCTCGACGTCGACGGGGGCGGGCGAGTCGTTTTGCGGTGCGTTCACGGTTGTCTCCAGGATCGTCTGCGGACGGAAGCGTTCATGTTTCATGGGATTCCCGGACAGAGGTTTGGCGTGGTTGCTCCCGGCTCTGTCCAGGCTGCGCCGTGGCAGGCCGCTGCGTTTCGCAAACCACGGCAGGCGGCACTGGGCGGCGTTTCGCAGGCCGCGGCGTCCGATGTTGCAGACCCCTCTACGCCAGCGCCGCCGCCGGGCGGGGGCGTTCGGCGGCGAGGATGGTTTCGATGCGGTGCAGCAGGGCCCGCGCGTCGTGCTGATCCGGGGCGAGGGCGAGGGCCTTGCGGAGGGCGTCGCGGGCGGCGAGGAGGCGGTCCTCCTTCTCGTACAGCGTCGCCAGGCAGAACAGCACGCCCGCGTCGTCAGGGTGGCGCTGGAGGTATAGTTCGAGGTAGCGGATGATCCGCGAGAAGTCGTTGAGGGCCACCGCGCACTGGAACAGTCCCAGCAGCGCCAGCAGGTTGTCTCCGTCGCGGGCGAGGGCCTGGAGGTAGTGCTCGAACGCCATGCGATGCCTTCCCGCGTGCTGCTCCGTCACGCCCAGGCCGGTGTGGGGCTCGGTGGCGGCGGGGTCGAGGCGGGCGGCGGCGGCGAAGGCGTCGCGGGCCCCCGGCAGATCGTTCCCCCGCACGCCCAGCATGCCCAGGCCCAGGAGCGGCTCGATGCGGTGGGGCGCGAGCTGCCGCGCCCGGTGGTAGGCGGTGGCGGCGAGGTCGTGGCGGTCGAGGGCGGCGTGGCAGTCCCCGAGTTCAATGAGCACCTGCGCAGGATCGCCCGCTCCGGGGGGGGCGGAGCTGCGGTGCGGGGCGGGAGTGGGGTAGGGGGTCAGCATGCGTCGGGGGACTCGGCGGTCAGGTACTGCAGCGCGCGCTCCAGGTGCCGGGCCGCCTCATCGTAGCGGCCGAGGCACTGCAGGATCGTGCCCGCGTGGTGGAGGGCATGGGGATCGCGGGGGCAACGCATCAGGTGCTCGCGCAGATGGTGCAGGGCAAGGTGGTACCGGCCCTGCTGTACGAGCCTCCGGGCCGCCTCGGGCCCATCCTCATTGAGGGTGCTGATCGCGCTCACGCGTCCGTGTCCTTTCCTGTCTGCACGCGAAGGGACCCAGTGCAATTCGTGTGCCTGCAGGACACGAGGATCGGGCAAAGCGCGAAGATTGCGGGGGAAGCGCGGAAACGAACCGCGCCATGTGGCCTAAGGCCCTATCAGGCAAAGAGTTGATAGCGGGTCCCCCGTTGGCGTCGCGGCGGGAAACGAGGCGGGCCGATGCGGATTTCCCGAGCCCGGCCCCTGCGGGACCCCCTGGCGCTCAGCAACTGCGCATGGAATGTACAAAGGCTGGTCGCGCTACATGTAGTCCAGCAGCGAGACGGACAGGAGCTTGGACGTCGACGCCAGGGTCATCTCGTAGTAGGACTGGATGTGGCTGAGATCCGTGGCGATCTGGACGATGTCGGCCTCCTCCAGGCGGGCGATGTGCTGGGAGGCGTTATCGTGGAGGTTCTCCAGCGTCGAGGTGAGCACCTCCATGGCCTGCAGGCGCCCGCCGATGGAGGTCATGCCCTGCGTGAAGTTGATCTTGACCTCCTCGAGCGACTCCGACGCCTGCGCCAGGAGGCTGGCCTGCTCACCGTTGCTCAGGCTGCGGGTGTTGAGCAGCAGGTCGCGGATCTCGATGAGCGTCCCGAACATATCATAGGTGCCCGGGACGCGGACGGGCTCGTAGCCCGTGCGCTGGATCTGCGTGGTATCGACGTACAGGACGCGCCCGCTCTGGCTGTCGATGACGGGCTGGTCGCTCGTGTGGGTGACGGCCGTGGCGGTGGCGAAGCGGTCGATGCTCATCTCGGCCGAGACGGTGATGTCGAACGTGCCCGTCCACGCCCCGTACCCCGAGGCGTCGACGCGCACGGTATCGCCGGCCGCGTTGGTGAGGAGCAGATCGCTCTGCCCGCTGAGGGCGACGGCGGGGCCGTCGTCGAGTTGGATCGTCCCGTCGGGCAGGACGGTGATCTGGTGGGTTCCGACGGCGGTGTCGCCCCCGGGGGCGGGGACGAGCCCGCTGGCGCCCCCGTCGGCGTAGGTCGTTCCGGCGTGGCGGACTTCGAGCCAGGCGTCCCCGCGCACGCTGGCGGTGGAGCGTCCGGCGGCCACTCCGGTCTGGCCGTAGAAGGAGGGCCCCGTCCGCTTGTCCTGGCGGAAGACGTCGTCGCCGACGACCGTGCCCGGGTACTCGATGCCGGGGGCGGCGGCGACGCGGAGTTCCTCGTACGAGCCCTGGTAGCGGACGGCGGTGATCTGCCCGTTCCTGCGATCGACCTCGTAGGGGGGGCGCTGGAGCATGGCGCCCCCGAAGACGTGGCGGCCCATGCTGCGGGTGTTGGCGATGGAGACGACCTGCTCCAGCAGGGCGTTGAGTTCATTGCCGATCGCCACGCGGTTGCCCGCGCTGAGCGTGGCCGTCGCCCCCTGCGCCACGAGCTGCTGGCCGCGCGTGAGGATGCCCGAGACCTCGCCCATGAGGGAGGACACCTGCTCCATCGTGCCGGTGAGGTCGGCGAGGTTGTTGGAGTACATCTTCAGCGACCGCTGCTCCGACTGCAGGTGCAGGATGGTGAACGCGTCCCCGGGCGCGTCGCTGGCGCGGTTGACGCGCTTGCCGGTGGCGGCCATCTCCTGCAAACGCGCGATCTGCTGCGACAGCAGCCCCAGCGAGTACAGCGTGTTGTTGCGAATCGATCCCCAGGTGGGCATGGTGCTACCTCGGCTGTAGGGCTACAGCAGTTGGAACAGCGTCTGCATTACCTTGTCCTGTGCGGAGACGAACTTGGCGATGGCGTGGAACATGTGCTCGAACATGAGGAGCTTGGCGGCCTCCTCGTTGATGTCGACGCCGCTGACGTTCTCGCGGCTGGTGAGCACCTGCTGGACGACGGTCTCGAGGGATTCGGCGCGAGCCTGGCGGGTGGCGACGGACTGCCCGACGCCCGTGATGATCTGCCGCTGGTAATCCAGCGGCGTGGTCCCGCCGAGTTCGGCCGTCCGCTGGTCCGCGACGGCCGCCATGCGGAGGATGTTGACGTTGTCGGACATCTCGGCGCCCCGCGAGGTGGCGATGCGGGAGGAATCCTTCTGGACCTCGCTGGTGATGCCCATCGTCGCCGCCGACGTGCCGCGGAACAGGGCGTTGATGCCCACCGCCGCCAGCACGCCCGTGGTGTCGCTGCTGGCGAGGGCCTGCACCTCCAGGGCCTCGCCCGCCTGGACCATGCCCGCCTCCAGCGTCAGGTAGACGCCCTCGGAGATCTCGATCCGATCGCCCGGGGCGTACCCCAGGCCGATGTTGATCGTTCGCACGAGTTCGCCCGCGTTGTTGTGGACCTCGAGGTACAGCCCCGTCGCGGACCCCACCATCTGTAGCCCGGGGGACCCCGTGACGGTGCAGGTGAAGATTTCGTTCTGCTCCCCGCGGTAGAGGCCCGAGACGTCCACGCCCACCCCGAGGGTGCTGGCGGTGGGCTCGGGCAGCAGCGAGGGCAGGAAGTCGAACTCATAGCCGGGCGCGGCCTCGATGTGCAGGGCCCCGGCGACGATGGAAGCGTTGAGGTGCGGAACCGCCGTCATCGCCGCGCGCAAGTCCCCGACCGTACTGGCCGTGGTCAGGGCGATCTCCGTTCGCGTGACCGCCCCGGTCACCGTGTCGGTGACGCGGACGAACACGGACCCGTCGGTGATGTGCGGGTCCCAACTGGCGAAGGGCTGGTCGGAGACGACCCACCCGTCGAGTTCGGTGAAGGCCCCGTGCGTGCCCACGCCCTGCACCTGGAGGCGGTTGACCTCGCGGATCACGTAGGCGGCGGCGGCGTCGAGCTGGTTCTGGATGGCGGGGATGAGTTCGTTCTGCAGGGACAGCGCCGCCCCCAGCCGCCCGCCGCTGGCGGCGGTGGTGTAGTAGTTCGCCCCGCCCAGCGACACGCCGATCTCGCCCGTGGAGGTGCTGCCGATCCCGATCGTGTAGGCGGTCTGCTCGGAGACCAGCGGCATGCCCCACGCGGTAATGCCGAAGATGCCCTTGTTGCTCCCCCGGCCGGTGACCTCGATCTCGATGAACTCGGACAGGTCGAGGATGGCCTGGTCGCGGGAGTCGAGGAGGACGTTGGTGTTGCTCCCGCGGGCGGCGACTTGCTGGATCTGGGTGTTGAGGTCGGCGATGCGGGCGGTGAGGGCGTTGATCTGCGTGGCGAGGTTCTCGGCCCCGGCGAAGACGTTGGCGCGGGTGTCGGCGAGGGAGCGGGCGGTGTTGCGGAAGTGCCCCGCCAACCCCGACGCCGCCCACAGCGCCTGCTCCTGGTACGCCCGGGACTCGGTGTGGGCGGACAGCTCGTGCAGGGCCGCAAAGAAGTCCTCCATGCCGCGCGTGAGGCCCTGGGACTCCATGTCGCCCAGCATGCTCTCGATGCTCTGGAGGGTGATGCGCTCCTGGTCGGCCTGCCCCCACTGGGGGTTGAGGCGGGTGAGTTCCTCCTCGAGCAGGACGTCCATGCTGCGGCGGACCTCGCTGATCTCGGCCCCGGCCCCGACGGACCCGTGCGCCCCGCCGTGGAGGTACTTGGGGGCGATGCGGAGGTCCTGGCGGTGGTAGCCCTCGGTGGCGGCGTTGGCGATGTTGGTGCCCACCAGCTCCAGGGCCTGCTGGGCGACGCTCATTCCGGTAATGGCGATGTCATAGTTGGGCATGGTCAGCGCTCCGCATCAAACGCCCCGGTGCGGTCGCACCAGGTGTTGGCCCCGGCGGCTCCGTAGGTGGTGACGCTCCGCTCGGGCGGCAGCAGCGTGCGCAGCAGGAGGCGGTTGATCCGGGCGCACTCGAAGAGGGTCAATGCGGTGCGGAAGTTCCGCTGCTGCAGCCCCGCCGCCAGCGCCAGAATCCGCTCCCGCCGGTGCAGCAACTGCGAGCGGAAGGGCTCGCGGGCAAGCTCGGCGATCTCGCCCACCCGGGCGTCGGGGCCCGAGGCCCCGAGGGCGTCGCAGGCGCGGCGGCGGGTGGCGGCGATGCGGGCGTCGAGGTCCGTGCCCTCCCGCTGCGTCCGCTCGATGTCCGCCAGCAGGCGCTCCATCCCCCGGTCGTCCCGCCGCAGCATCACCGGCCCCAGGGCCTCCAGTTGCTCCCCGCGCAGGTTCAGCACCTCGATCTCGCGGTCCAGCAGCGCGACCAGTTCACCCAGGATCCGCTCGTGTTCGTACTCGGTCAGAATCATCGCAGTTGCTCCACGGTCGCCGCCGCGTCCTGCCCCTCGTGGCGGAGGATCTCCCGGTACACCTGCTTGCCGATCCCCAGCCCGCCCTGGTCGCTGATCAGGTCCGTCAGGTGCATCCAGAACAGGTCCTCGTACCCCTCGCCCGTCTCGTCGTCCAGCAGGCCCCCGTCGGGGACCGTCTCCCGCATGGCCGCCATCAGCCGGTGCAGGAAGGTGTTCTCGAAGCCCCGGGCGACGCGGCGGGCGTCGGCGAGCTTCTGGGGGGAGAGGGCGGAGTCGGTCCCAGGGGGGGCCACGCGCTGCGGGCCGCCCGGTCCCCTCGACGTCGTCGGGAGGCTGGGGAGCAGGTCGCTCGGTCGGAGGGGTCCAATGAGTTCGCTCATGGTGTTCGCTATCGCACGCGCAGCTCGGCCTGCAGCGCGCCTTCGTCCTTCAGTGCCTGGAAGATCGAGATCAGTTCGGTGGGGGTGAGGCCCATGGCGTTCAACGCCCTCGCCAGGTCCTGCACCGAGGTCGTCCCGTCGATGGTGTGGATCGCGCGGGACTTCTCCACGATCGTCGCCCGCGTGCGGTCGGTCTTCTCCGTCTCCCCCGCGCCCGCAAAGGGCTGGGGCTGGGAGACCTGCTCCTGCTCCTCCACGATGATCGACAGGTTGCCCTTGGAGATGGCGACCTGCGAGATGCGGACGTTCTTGCCCACGATGATCGTGCCCGTCCGCTCGTTGATCACCACGACGGCCGACACGTCCACCTCGACCTCCAGGCTGTTGATCCGCTCGATGAAGGCGACGACGGCGTCGGAGGCGATCGTCTCGGGCAGGCGGATGCGGACGGTTCCGGCGTCGACGGCGGTGGCGGAGTCGGCGTGCAGGGCGTTGATGGCCATCGCGATCCGGTGCGCGGTCGCGAAGTCCGGGTTCCGCAGCAGCAGCGACAGGCAGCCGTTCTCGACGAACTCGGCGATCTCCTCCCGCTCGACGTGCGCCCCGCTGGGGACGCGGCCGACGGTGAGGAACCCGCTGGTGACGGAGGCGGCCTTGCCCTTGGCCTCGATGCCCCCGACGATGACGTCGCCTTGGGCGACGGCGTAGACGGCCCCGTCGGCGCCTTTGAGTTCGGTCATCAGCAGCGTCCCCCCGCGGAGCGACTCGGCGGCCCCGATCGTGGAGACCGTGACGTCGATGGTCGCCCCCTTGCGGGCGAAGGGGGGGAGTTCGGCGGTGACCCAGACGACGGCGAGGTTGCGGCCGGAGATGTCGTCGGGCTCGATGGCGATGCCCTCCTGCTTCCGCAGGGCGGAGGCGACGGCGCGCTTGGTGACCTCGGAGTTGTCGCCCGTGCCCTTGAGCCCGAAGACCACCCCCATGCCCTGGATCGGGTTGCCCCGCACGCCCTTGATCGTGGTGATGTCCTTGATCCGCTCGGCTTGGGCGGGGAGGGTGGCCGCCAGCAGGGCCGCACCCAGGAGGATCGCGTGTTGTGTGTACTTGCTCATGCGGGTTGCTCCGCGGTCATGCCTCATCGTGCGCCGGCGTCAGAACGGGCTGATATACGCCAGGATCCGTTCGAGCCATCCGGGGTTGAGGTAGTCCTCCTCCTGCCCGCAGGCGGAGTAGACGACGTGGAAGTCGGCGACCTTTTGGCTGGAGACCTCGTTGCTGAAGTTGATGTCGCTGGGGCGGATGATGCCGCTCACCTGCACCGTCTGCAGATCCCCGTCGATCCGCCGCCGTCGCTTGCCCAGGACCACCAGGTTCCCATTGGGCAGCACGTCCTCGACGGTGACGGTGATCTTGTCGGTGACCTTGCGATCGCGGGTGTAGTCGGCGGACCCGCTCACGCCCGCGTCCGACGAGGACTGGAAGTCGAGTTTGGGAAAGCCGAAGATCCGGTCGCGGAGAGAGGCGAGGATGTCCCCGACCTGGAACGTGCCCTCCATCGCCCCCTGCCGGTCGGTGCTCTTGTCGAGCTTGCGCTGGGAGGCGTTCTCGACCTTGCTGACCTCGTCAATGGCGATGGTGACGATGTCGCCCACGTTGCGGGCGGTGTCGTCGGCGTAGAGGGAGCGGGAGCGTCCGGCGGCGCGGGCGTAGATGCTGCCGGCCTCCAGCGGGGCGGCCGCCAGCGTCAGGGCGGTCAGGGCAAGGGGGATGAGGATCGTTCGCATGTGGTTCACTCCTGCGTGCAGATGGGGGTGACGGTGCCATCGAGACTCACGCGGCCCACGACGTCGCGAAGCCCGTCGACCTTCCGGACGCGGATCAACTCGCCCGCCCGCCCGTCCTGCAGCGCCACCCCCAACGCCGTCACGCGGAACCCCGCCCCGTGGACGACCATGATGAGGTTCTGGCCCTTGCGGACGATGCGTTCGGCGGGTTGGGCGGCGGTGGCGCGGACGGAGTCGACGGCCTCGTCGGGGGCGAAGGCGCGAGTGGCGGTCATCCCGAACGGGGCTCGCCAGTCGGGGCTCTGCGTGCGGGGGCGCCACACGGTCCGCAGCTCGCAGTTCCGCGGGGTGATCTTCGCCCCGGCCTCGATGGGCTCGAGAGCGAAGGCCTGCTCGTGCGGGTGCAGGCGGCGGAAGGAGACGCGAGTGTGCCCGAGTTCGTCCTCGCCCGTTCGCACGCTCACGCGGACCTCCACGCGCCCCTCTCCTGCCCCGGGCTCCCGCACCTCCCCGCACGCGGCGTGGAGGGTGAGGTCGGCCGTGCCGGGGATGCGGAGGTCGTCGGGGGTCGCGACGGGCTCCCAGGTCTGCGTGTCGGTGAGGAGCTTGGCGTCGGCGAGGGCGCGTTGGGCGGCGGCGAGGAGGTCGGCGGCGGGGACGGTCTGCTGCCGGCGGCGGACGGTGATCGACGGGGCGCCCGTCCAGCGGATGGCGGCGGGGTCGAGCCCCTCGGACCCGAGGCGGGCGAGGAGGGTGGCGCGGTCGAGGACGAGGGCCTCCTCCAGGAAGGGGGCGCGGCCCATGGCGACGGACTCGATGCGGGCGGTGAGGCGCTCGTCCCCTGCGCGGACCACGCACAGGTCGCCCAGCGTGAGCGTGGCGACGGAGACGTCGGTCGTGCGGGGCACGTAGATGTGCACCTCGCCCCCCGCCTCGTCCGCCCCGCGCAGGGCGGGGGCGGTGGCGAGCAGCGTCGCGGCGGTCAGCGTCAGCAGCAGTCCGTGGTTCATGTCGTTCTCTTACTGGATGAGGCGGTTGGCGGTGTTGAGCATCTCATCGCCGGCCTTGATCGCCCGCGAGTTGATCTCGTACGCCCGCTGGGCCATGATCAGGTTGACCAGTTCGGTCACCATCTGGACGTTGGACCGTTCGAGCCACCCCTGCAGGATGGTGCCCGCCCCGGCCTCGGTGGGCGCCACGTCCATCGCCGTCCCGCTGGCCGGGGTCTCGGAGAAGAGGTTCTCGCCCACGCTCGCCAGGCCCGAGGGGTTCTGGAAGCGGGTCAGGGTGATCTGCCCGACGACCTGCAGGTCCCCGTTGGGCCCGGCGGTGACGCTCACGCGCCCGTCGCGGCCGATGGTGATCTGCTTGTAGTCGGCGGGGATCGTGATGGACGGCTGCAGGCGGTAGCCCGAGGACGTCACCAGGCTGCCGTCAGCGTCGATGCGGAAGGACCCGTCGCGGGTGTAGCGGTCCTGGCCGATGGCGTCCTGCACCTTGAAGAAGCCCTCGCCCTCGATCATGAGGTCCGTGGGGTTGCTGGTCTTCTCCAACTCGCCCTGCGAGAACACCTTCAGCGTCGACGCCGGGCGCACCCCGTTGCCCACCTCCAGCCCGGTCGGGGCGGCCGTGCCGGCCCCCGACTCCGACCCGGGGGACTTCTCCTGCACGTAGATCAGGTCGTGGAAGTCGATCTGCGACCGCTTAAAGCCGTTGGTGTTGATGTTGGCGAGGTTGTTGGCGATGACGTTGACACGCATCTCCTGTGCGCTCATGCCCGTCGCCGCCGTTGAAAATGCCCGTAGCATCGCGTGCTCCTGTCGTTCCGTTGTCCGTCCACCAGGCGTCTGGGGGCGCCCCGCGTCTAGCTCATCGCCACCTGCAGGAGCGAGCGGACCCGCTCATCCTGCATGCGTGCGGATTTCATCCCCATCCCGTACGTCCGGGACAGGACCACAAGGTTCACCATCTCATCCACCGCGCGCACGTTCGAGTCCTCGACGTGGCCCTGGTGGATCTCCCCGGAGGCGTTGAGGGGCTTGACATCCTCGGGCGCCACGAACCGCCCCGCCCCCAGGGGGACCAGCGCCGTGCGGTCCTCGAAGTCGACCAGCCGCAACTGCCCCAGCGGGAGCCCCTCGGCCGACACCCGCCCGTCCTGCGAGATCGTCACCTGCGACGTGGCGACCCAGGCGGGAATCACGATGGGGCCGTTCTCCCCCGCGACGAGTTGGCCGTCGGAGGTCGCGAGCTGCCCGGTGGCGCTGACGCGAAAGCTCCCGTCGCGGGTGTACCGCGGACCGTCGGGGGTGTCGAGGACGAAGAACCCGTCCCCCCGCACCGCCACGTCCAGGGGGTTCTCGGTGCGGCGGATGGGGCCCTGGGAGAAGTCGATCTGGGTGCTGGCGATGGGCGAACCGCCCGCTCCGCCCCTGGAGGTCGTGCCCATCTGCTGGGCGAGGGCGTTGGCAAAGGTCGTCAGGTGCCGCTTGTAGCCCGTCGTGCTGACGTTGGCGAGGTTGTGCGTCGTCGTGCGGAACTGCTGTTCCATCCCCTCCAGTTGCGCCGACGTTCGTTCTACGATCATGTCCATGGCGGCAAAGGTCCTCTCACGGGTTACGGCACGCCGGCCGGGCTGGTGGGTTCGGGCTCCGGGGACGCCTGCAGGCGGTGCGTCTGGGCCAGGAGGTTCGTTTCCCGCACCAGCCGCGACACCTCCGCGGGGCTGAGGGCGAGCAGTTCGACGGCCACCCGGCGGATGGCCCCGCGTTCGGGGGTCACGCGCAGGACGGTCCCGATGGCCTGGAGCACCTCGTCGTCCCCCAACTGCGCGATGATGAGCACGCGGGAGCGGAGGGGCGGGTCGAGGGTGCTGCGGAGCAGCAGGCCGGGCCCGCCGATCTCGACCACCGTCGCCGTCGTGAACTCGGGGCCCTCGAGGGCGTCATCCTTGTGGAGCAGGGCGATCTCGGCCAGCAGGGCCGGGCGCTGCGTGGGGACGCGGGGGAAGCGGCGGCGGTTGATGTAGCGGGCGTCGCTGAGGACGCGGAGGAGCACGCGGGGGCTCTCGATGCGGGTGACCCCGGCGGCGAACTCCCAGAGGATGCCCTCGACGGCGGTGCGGACGGACCAGACCTCATCGGGCAGGACGTGCAGGGGGGTCTCGGGCTCGAGGGCGAAGTCGAGCAGGGTTTCCCCGCGGCGGAGGAACGTCGCCTGGAAGTTCCCCGGGGCGCGGGAGCGGACGACGAAGACCGAGCTAGCCTCGGCGATCGAGCCCAGCACGTCGGCCATCGGGCGGCGGAGCGAGCGGTGGGGCTCGAACCCCATCTTCTCGCGGAGGGTCTGGACGACGACGGCGGTGTCGGCGTCCTCCGCGGCGGCCAGGGCGGCGAGCGTCCCGTCGGACAGGAGGGTCTGGACGGCCGTCTCGAAGGCGGCGGCCATCGTGAAGATGGAGTCGACCCGTCGGATGCCGGCCGCCCGGGCGACGCGCTCCAGGACGCGCCCCTCCAGCGTGCTGAGGCCCAGGGCGGCGGCTTGGCGGTCGAACTCCTTCTTGGCGCGGGACTGGTCGGCGGAGCGGCGCCAGACGAGGTATCCGGCAATGGTGAAGGACACCAGGCCAATCACCACGCCCAACGCCGCGACGATCTCTGGGGACGTGCCGCCGAAGTCGCGCAGCGCCTCGAAGCGTTCGACCGGCGTGAGGGCCTTGGCCAGCGGGAGCACCGAGGCCGCAACGGGCTGCAGCAGCGTCATGGTCCTGCCTCCGCCCCCGCCCCCGCATGCCCCGCACCGAACGCGCGAAACGCGGCCCCGGTGGGCCTGGCGGCCCGGGGGCTTGGCGTTCCTCGACGTTCTGTGCGGCCTGTGCGATGCATGCGCGCTCCCAAACGGACTCCTACCGGATCAGGCTGGACAGCTCGTTGAGCATCTCGTTGGAGACGCGAATGGTCCGCGCGCTGGCCTGGTAGCCGTTCTGGGCCTGGATGAGGTTGACGAACTCGGTGGCGACGTCGACGTTGGACTTTTCCAACGCCCCGCCGCGAACGCTCCCCGCCCCGCCGCTCATCGCGCGGGTCGGAATCGCCGACCCGGAGTTCGACGACTCGACGTAGTAGCCCTTGCCCACGCTCTCCAGGCCCGCGGGGTTCTGGAACACCGTCACCCGCAGCGCCGCAATGTCCTTGCGGATGCCGTTGGTGAAGATCCCGCTCACCGTGCCCTCGCGGGTGACCGTCACGCTCGACAGCCACCCCGGGCCGTACCCGTCCTGCCCGCTGGGGGCCACCGTCGACGCCCCGCCGAACTGGCTCAGCCCGTCGAACCCGCCCGTGGAGCCGAAGTCCATCGTGATCTCCCGCGAGTTCGTCGGGTCGTTGCTGAAGATCATCGTGAACTGCGGCTGGTCCGCGAGGGTCTGGTCCAGCCCGCCGTAGCTGCCGTCGGCGTTGAAGGTGATGCCATGGATCCGGCGGTCCACCAGCCGATCGACGTCGCCCGTGATGCCCGTCAGGACCAGGTCCCACGTGTTGGACGTGTCCGAGTGCTTCACGAAGTCCGCCGACAGCGTGTGCCCGATGCCCTGCGAGTCGAAGATCTCGACGTTGGTGGGCTTGGACGCCTTCCCGCCGACCTCCAGGTACTTGAAGTACGCGGGCGTCTTGAAGGTCCCCGCCCCGACGGGGAGGTACTGCAGGTTCAGGTCCGTCAGCGAGTAGCCCGCGGCGTTGTCGGCCACGCGGATCTCCCCGTTGGTCACCGTGGCGGTCGATCCGGTGAAGGCCGCGTTGATCTGTGCCAGAAGCCCCGAGATCGTCGCGTTGCTCGTGTCGGTGATGTCGGCGATCGTCCACGTGACGTCCACCGCCGTTCCGTCCCGCCGCGTGCCCGTGATCCGAATCCGGTCGCCGTTGGCCATCCCGTTGGCCTGGTCGAGGTCCTTGAGCAGGTTCGTCCCGCTGACCACCGCCCCCCCGACCGTGTAGCTCATCCCCGAGGTCATGAGGTTCGTCGTGGGCTGGTCCTCGTTGGCGCTGAGGTTGCCCGTGTAGCCGATCGACTCGGTCACCTTCGCGGGCAGGGCGACGTCGTAGGGGATGCGGATGAAGTTGCTGTAGCTGTTCTGGAACCCCTCCGTCACGCCCACCGAGCCCATGCGGAGCACGCGGTTGCCCGTCGCCGGGTCCACCAGGTTGTAGTCGGCATCGACGGCGAAGGCGCCCACGCGGGTGTAGACGTTCCGCGTCCCGTCGAAGCAGGTGAAGTACCCGTTGCCCTCGATGGCCATGTCCATGGGGCGGCCGGTGTCGCTCATGGAGCCCTGCTCCATGTTGTGGTCGATCTGCGAGATCGACACGCCCGTCGTCACCTGCACCGGGTTCTTGCCGCCGCTCGTCTCCCCCGGCAGCGTCGCCGCCTCGATCGTGCGGTTCAGCAGCTCCGCGAAGTGCGCCCGCCCGGCCTTGAAACCGTTCGTGTTCACGTTCGCCAGGTTGTTGCCCGTCACGTCCAGCATGGTCTGGTGTGCCTGGAGGCCCGAGATGCCCGACAGAAGCGCGTTATTCATCGTCCGTTCTCCGTCTGTGTTCCTGTCGATCCCTTACCGGACCGACACGACGTCATCCATCCGCACGGCCGCACTGCCCGCTCGCAGGCGGATGCCATCAGCCGTCAACTCCACCGAATCGATCGTCCCCTCCTTCTGCACCGCGCTGTCGCCCTGCCCCTCGCGGTAGACCACCGTCTTGCCCAGCAGCCCCACGCCCTGCGAAAGCTGCGTGAGCTGCAACACCTTGCCGAACGCGCTGCCCGTCTCATCCGACATGCCGCCCAGCAGCCCCGTCAGCGTCGACATGTCGCCGCGGATGCTCTCGAGCTGGCTCAACTGCGCCAGGGACGACAACTGCTGCGTCATCCCCTCGGTGTCCATGGGCTCCATCGGGTCCTGGTGCTGCAACTGCGTGATGAGCAGGTTCAGGTACTGCGTGCCGATCCCGGTGGACGTCCCGTCGGTTCCGTTCAGCATGGACATGGTGTCGCTACCTCTCAGATGTAAACGTTGATGGACCCGTCCCCGACGGACACCGACGCGGCGCCCGCCCCGTCGGTGGCCCCGGCCTCGAACGCCCCGGTGGCCGCCGCCGGGGCGCCGCCCCGCCCCCCGTCCCTGCCCGCCCCGTCGTGCGCCTGCCCGGACGCGCCCTGCCCGAAGGCCTGGCCGCCGTCGCGCATCGCCGACCCGAACCCGCCATCGCCATGCTGCGGCGAGGACCCGGTCGTGGGGGCGGACTCGACGACCATGTCGATCCGGCGGACCTGCACTCCGCTGTCGGTGAGGCGCTGGATGAGCGTGTCGGCCTCGCGGCGGAGTTCGCCCAGCGTGCGGGGGTTCTCGACCCGCAGTTCGGCGCGGAGGCCGCCATCCTCCTCGCGGAGGGTCAGGCGGACGCGGCCCAACTCGGGCGGGTTGAGGCGGACAACCACCTGCTGCCCGTCCCGGGGGCTGAGCATGCTGAACGACTCGCTCACCTGGTCCGCCACCGAGCCCCTCTGGGCCCGATCGGCGGGGGGCGGATTGTGGATGGCCGGGGCGTCGGTGGGGGCCTGCGTGCTCCGCGGACCGCCCGCCAGCACCGCTTCCGGGACCGTCGAGGTCTTGAGGCCCGCCTCGCGGGTGACGCGGGGGGCGGTGGCCTGGACCGACTGCACCAGCGGATCCAGGCCGGTGGGGGCGTGGGAGGGCTGGGTGCGGTCGGTGGGGGCAACCTGAGAGTGGGGAATGACGGGGGAGGGCCCCGCGGCGGGGCGGTCGGCGCCGGCGGGGCGAGCAGATCGCTCCGTCGTTCCGCGCTTCGCCGTGCCCTGGCCCGCGGTGGGGGCCTCGGTGGGCGCCTGCGCGGGCGTGGCGCGTCGGGCCGCCTCGGCGGCGGCGTGCAGGGCGGCCGCCGGGGCCTCCGCCGTCCGCTGCGGCCGCACCGGGGCCGTTGCCGCCGCGGCCGTCGCGTCTGTGCCCGTCGCGTCCGCCCCCGCCGCCGCGTCCTTCGCCGAGGCCTCGCTCGCCTGCTGGGCGGCCTGCCCCACCGCCTGCCGGGCCGCCAGGGCGGCGGCGTGGGCGGGGGCGGGACCGGCGGCGGGGATGGACAGGTTCTGGAGCGGGGCGGCGGGCTTGTCCCCGCCGGTCACCACCGGACGGGGGGAGCGGGCGGCCGCTTCGGCGCCCGGGGCCTGGGCGTTGAGCCCGGGGGACAGGGCCGCACCGGGCTGGGCGGCGGTGACGGCCGCGATGGCCGTGGCGATGCCCTGTGCTCCCGGAGTCTCGATCGGAGCCGCTTCCGCCCCGGCCTGCGCGTTCTGCGCGGCGGCGAGTTCGGCGTTCTGGAGGACTTGCGCAAAGGCGGCCGCGGCGGCGTTCGCGGCGTTGGCGGCCTTGTTGGCCTTGTTGGCCTTGTCGGCGGGCTCGGCGCTGGATTCGGCGGGGGCATTGCCTCGGGTGCGGTCGTCGCTGCGGGCGCGATCGTCCCCGCGGCGGCGGTCGCCGGCATGGCGATCGGCGGCGTCGGTGGCGCGGCGCTCGGCAGTGCCGCGGGCCTCCTCTCGTCTCGACGCGTTCACATCCGCCTCTCGCGGGGCCGAATCGGCCTTGCGGCGGGGGGGATTGGCCTCGGGGGCGTCCTTGCGGCGGGGCGGG
The DNA here is from genome assembly GCA_041687095.1 of Phycisphaerae bacterium. Lineage (GTDB taxonomy): Bacteria > Planctomycetota > Phycisphaerae > SM23-33 > SM23-33 > JAWLCQ01. The sequence goes on from JAWLCQ010000008.1 coordinate 17,494, forward strand.
TCGGTTCGCCTCGGCGCGGGGGGCGTCGGGTTCGTGGGCGGCAGCACGTCAACGATGTTCAGCGGCAGTGGGCTCATACGTTTCGGGTCCTCATGGCGTGGCCCTCGCGTTGCAAGGACCGTGCCACTACGCCGAAGGATGTGCAGAGTGGACATTTAAGGCCTTATATATGGCGTGGTTAGGACAAGATCCCGCCGGTGCGAGGCGATGCCCCGCCCACGGTCCGGGAGGGGGGAAGCGGAAGATTGTTCCCCCTTGGCGGAGGTTTCTTCCGGTTCCCCGCGCTCGGTCGGAGCGTGGCTTGCTGGCGATCTGCGGCGGGCGAGAGGGCCTGGGCCATGGGCCCGACCCTCAGATGGGGGAACCCCCGAAGGAAAAATCGGCATTTCTCGGAAATCCGCTCATGTAAGAATTGACGCGGAGCCGATGATAGACGAAAAGAGGTTTGCCGCAACGGCTGTTGCCATGCTGCGATGGATCGCGCGAAGCACTTCATCAGGGATTCGATGATCGACACAGCCGCCCCAAAAGGACTGGACCTCGCCGTGGTGTTGGGAGGAGACGCTGATCACGAGCGTCTCCTGCACGCGCTGCTGCGGGCGCACTGCCGTCGGGTGCTTGTTGTAGAGCACGCCGATGCTGCCGTGCGCTGCCTCCAGGGCGACTGCCCCCCCGACCTCCTCCTCGCTCCCGTCTGCGAAGACGGTCTGCCGTCCTGTGAGACCCTCGACGTGCTCGCCGCGCTGCGGCTGCGCTCGTCGCGGACGGCCGTCGTGGTCTGGCCCGAGCGGCCCGATGCGGATGAGGCCATCCAGTTCCTCCGGGCGGGCGCATACGACTACATGACCCGCTCGCCCGAGCCCGCCGCCATGGAAACCCTGGTTCGCCGGGTCTGCCATGACCGGGCGGTTCAGAGGGCGGAGCGGGAGGAGTGCTTCAGCCCGCACTGCCCGGCGGGGGTCCCGCTGGTGGGGCGGAGCGACGCCATGGAGCAGGCGCTGGAGCTGCTGCGCCTCGTCGCCGAGTCGCACTGCGAGACCATCCTGATCTGTGGGGAGACGGGCACGGGCAAGGAACTCGCCGCCCGCGCCGTCCACGCCTGGCGATGCGGAGAGGAAACCGAGGATCGCCCCTTCCTCGCCGTCAACTGCGCGACGCTGAACGGCAACCTGCTGGAAAGCGAACTGTTCGGGCACGTCAAGGGCGCCTTCACCGGGGCCGACCGCGACAAGATCGGGCTCTTCGAGGCCGCCCGCGAAGGGGTGCTCTTCCTCGACGAGATCAGCGAGATGCCCCTCGACCTCCAGGCCAAGCTCCTCCGCGTCCTGCAGGAGCGGACGTTCCGGCCGGTGGGGGGAACCCGCAGCGTCGCGTGCCGTGCCACCATCATCGCCTCCAGCAACCGGGACCTCCTCGCCGACGCCAAGGCCCATCGCTTCCGCCCCGACCTGTACTACCGCCTCGCGGTGTTCCCGATCACGCTCCCGGCCCTGCGGAGCGAGCAGCGCCGCAGCGACATCATCCTCCTCGGCCGCTACTTCCTCCAGACGTGCCCGCTGGCGGCGCGGAAGGGCGTTGTGGCCCTGAGCCCCGACGCGGAGCGCGTCCTGCTCCGCCACGAGTGGCCTGGGAACGTTCGCGAGCTTCGCAACGCCATCGATCGGGCGATCATCCTGGAGCGCGGCCCGGAGATCACCCCGCGGTCCCTCCGCCTCGAGTCCTCGACCCCTCCGCAGGATGACAGCGCCACCTCCCCCCGCACCGTCCTCGCCGGGGGCAGCGATCTGTCCCTCAAGGCCGCCGAGCGCGAACTCATCGTCCGCGCGCTCCGCGAGACGAACTGGCACCGCACGCGAGCAGCGGCGCTGCTGGGAATCACCCGAGCCACCCTCCACGCCAAGCTCAAACGCTATGAAATCGCCTCCCCCGATGGGATCTCCGACGATGACGCGTCGTTCGATCCCGAGTGCGACGACCTGGCCTCCGCCCTCGCGGAGTGAGACGCAATCCACTTGATTCCCGCGCGGGTGCTGTGGTTTGCGAAGCGCAGCGGCTTGCCCCGGCGTAGCCTTGGCGAAGCCGGGTGCAACCACGTCCAATAGACACTCCCTGCGAATTCCCTGGAATGCGTGTGAGATCCGTTCCCCCCGACCCTCCCACGCCTGCCGCCGCGCACGGAGCGACCGCGCCCAATCCCCGCGACCGGTTCCCAGCCCACAGTGTCTGAGTTTCCGCGGAGGCGCCCTACGCGATGAACCGGATGGTCAGCGGGTAGCGGAACCGCTCGCCGCGGTTCGCGCGGACGGCGGCGATGATCGCCATGACCAGGCCGAAGATCGCCAACGCGGCGATGGCCAGTACGGCCAGCGGCAGGAGGATGATCGTCAGCGCCAGGGCGCCTGCAAGGGCCATGTAGATGCTGAGGGAGATCTGGAAATTGACGGCTTCCTTGCCCTGGTCGTCGACGAAGGGGTAGCGATCCTTCTGGACCAGCCAGATGACGAGGGGCCCGATGATGTTGACGAAGGGGATGTCGAGCGTGACGAGCGCGGCGAGGTGGGCGAACATGGCCCACATCCGCGCATCGTTTGAGGGGGCTCCATCGGGCGGTGGCGGCGGGGCAGCCTCCATGGGCTCGGGCGGGAGAGGGGGCGGGGCGCCCATGTCCTCGGGGGGCGGAGTCGAGGAAGGGGGGCGATGGTCCGGCGGTTCATCCTGCGGGGTCATGATGGGCGGCCTTTCCTCATCTGGGCCTGCTCCCCGACGAGGCGAGGGGCGCGGCGCACACATTATCCTATAGGGCGCGGCGGAGGCGGCGGCAAGAGACTGTACACGCGGCGGATAGAATCGTGACGGGGGGCAGGGCCTGCTCGCCCCCCGAAGAGGGCGTCGGGTGCGGCAACTGGGACGGGCCTCGCTTTTCGGCGAGGAAGATCGGGGGGCGATCCAACCGGCGTGTGTTCTGTATCCTTCCTGTTGCAAGGGTGTTAGATTCTTCATGTCCCCGGAGTGCCCCCCGCCCCGGCATGGAATCCGCGCGAGGAGGTCACGAGGGGTTCGCCGTGGCACGTCGCTTGCATGCGAAGGGTGCGCAAGGATTGCGCGGACCGCGCCATTACTGGCCGCGGCCAACGGAACACGGACGTCCGAAGCGATGGAAAACGACGGATCGGACAACCTGCACCCCGACGACGCCAGCGTGGAAGACGGCCAGACGGTCCGTCCCGACGCGGATCGGTCCATGGCGAACGGCGAACCGCCGGCGCCGGACGCCGAGGTGTCGGCGGCCCCGGCGGCCGACGCGCCCCCCCATGCCGACGGAGGCGAGGCGACCGAGCCGCAAGCCTCCGCTCCCGCACCGTCTAGCCCTCCGGCGACCGATCGCACAGGGGGGGCAGCGGTCATGGATCCCTCCGCGGCCGCCCAGCTCAGTGACGAGGACCTCACCGAGCTTCTCGCCCGTCGCAAACGCAAGCCCCGCCGCCGCGATGAGGATGATGATTTCACCCCTGTTCCCAACGCCGGCCCGGCGACGGCGGAGGGGGTGGACCCGCTCCTGGCCTTCGCGGCCCACGCGGACGAGCGGCTGACGGCCGACGAGAGCGGCTGGCAGGAGTTGCCGCCCGCCCCGACGATGGAGGCCCCGGCCGTTCCGGCGCCTGCGGCGCCCCCGGCCGCTCTGACCGAAGCGGCGCCCGCCTCCGCGCCCGCCCCTGCCCCTGTGGCCCCCACGGCGCCCGCGGCGGTGGTCGTCCGGCGGTCCTCGCCGCTGCTGTGGCTGGTGGCGGTCAACTCCACCGTCATGCTGGGCGTGTTGGGATACCTGCTCCTGCACCCGCTGGCGGTGACGACGGGGATGGCCCCGGCCCCGGCGGCCCCGGCGGCCCCCGCGGCGGCCGCGACCTCGCAGCCTGCCCCCGAGGCCGATCCGCTGGTGCTGGCACTGGCGAACCCGGTGGCGGCGACGGCGAACTGGCCGGACGCCGAGCGGGCGTTCCAGGATGGCAACATGCAGGCGGCGTTCCCGCTGTACCGCAGCCTGTTCCGCTTCGCCCGGTCCAAGGGCGATACCCTCGTCGCCGAGTACCTCCTGCTCCGCACCGCCGACTGCATGCGCCGCCTTGAGGCCCAGGAAAAGGCCACCGAGGTCTACCAGAACCTCACCACGGCCGCCTCCCCCATCGTCCGCGCCGTCGCCAACACCCGCCTCGCCCAGGAGGACCTGGAGGGCGGGCGGTTCCTGGAGGCCCGCTCCCGTTGCTATGCGGCCTTGGGGGCGATGGGCTTCGTCGATCCGGACGGGCGGCTCGCACTCGACTGCCGCTACCTCATCTGCCGCAGCCTCACCGAGGCCTGCCTGCGTTTCCACGACGGCCAATGGTCCGCCCACTGGACGGCCCCCCGACTCGTCGACCCGTTCGCGGGCCTCAACGAGGACGCCCTGCGGGCCCTGTTGGGGCGCGGCGCGGAGGAGAACGCCGCCGCCACCCTCCAGCCGCGAATCCTCCGCATCCCGGGCAGCTCCCAATGGCAGGTGCTGGCGGCGGCGGCGCCGCTGGAGGACGTGCTGAACCGTTGCGGGGGGACGGCCGGTCTGGACGTGCAGTGGGGCGAGCTGGGCGAGCCGGTTCGCACGCGGCGGGTGACGCTGGGTGTGCCCTCCGTCACCATGCCCGAGCTGACCGAACTCGCCTGCGGAGCGGTGGGCCTGGTGGCGGTGTTCGGCGGCGATTCCATTCGGGTCGAGGATCCGCAGGGGCAGGGCACGACGGGGCGACAGCGCGAGGTTCTGACCCGCGAGGCGACCGCGGCGTGGCGGCGGTTCCTCCTCCGCTGGGGCGATGACGCCCGCGCCGGGGAAGGCCACCTGGCCATGTCGCTGCTGTACGAGCTGAGCGGGGATGACTCGATGGCGCTGAAGGAGTACCAGGTGGTCTCCCACCGGTACGAGGACATTGAGGTCGCCTCGCGGGCTCTGGCGGGCAGCGCGCGGATCCGCATGAGGCTCCGCGACTTCCGCGGGGCGCGCGTGGACCTGCTGGAACTGCTCGACACCAATCCCCGCATGGAGGGCAGCGGGGAGAACCTGCTCGACCTCGCCCGCGTCACCCGCGCCGTCGGCCTCCACGAGGACGCCGCCACCCTCTACCGCCGCGTCTACTTCCTCAACGCCTCCGACCCCATCCGCGCCGAGGCCGCCCTGGAACTCGGCCGCTGCCTGTCCGAGACGGACCGGCACGACGAGGCCCGCCTGTGGTTCGAACGCTACCTGGGGCACACCGGGTCCACCACCCCCACGGGGCTCGCCGAGGCGCACCTGGCCCTGGGCAAGGGGCTCCTGGCGACGGGTGATCCCGCCAAGGCCGCCGAGTCCTGCTACCACGGGCTGGGCCAGCGGCCCGACGGGGCGCTGCGAACCGAACTCCTGCTCACCCTCGCCGACGCCCAGGCCCGCCGCGGGCACTACGTGCGGGCCCTCGTGGCCCTCGACGAACTCCCCCTTGCCTCCCGCACCGACCGCCAGCTCTCCGCCGCCTCCGTGACCGAGGACCACCGCTTCCGCTGGTACCTGCTGCGGGCGCGGATGCTGCGGTCGGTGAACCTGCCCCTGCAGGCCGTCGACCTGCTCGAACCGGCCCTGCGGGACGTCGAGGACAAGACCCTCATCGCCCGCCTCCGCGCCGAACTCGGCCGGGCGCTGCGGGACGGGGGGGAACTCGATGAGGCCCGCACCACGCTGCGGGACGCACTGCTCCACCTGCCCGACGGTCGCGAGGCGTGGGAGGCCTCCTGCGACCTCGCCGAGGTCCTCCTCCGCATGCGGCGGTCCGAGGAAGCCGCCGCCGCCCTGCAAAGCCTCATGCGCGGCGACCTGCCCGACGACCTCCACGAGCGGGCCAAGCGCCTGCTCACCCAGACCTACCTCCGCAAGGAGCAGCTCCACCGGGCGGCCGAACTCCTGCTCTCCGACGCCGCCCCCGCCCCTGTCGCCCCTGACGCGGCCCTGGCCGATCGAGGTGAACCATGATCCGCACGACGGCAGCCATGGGTCTGCTGGCGGTGCTGTGCACCGTCGCGGGGGGAGGCGAGCCCACGACGCAGCCCGCCGACGCGACCGACGTGCGGGCGCTGTGGCGCGAGAGCATCAGTCCGGTGGGCGCCCCGACGGGCGAAACCACCGACAGCCTCCGCCAAGCCATCCAGGAGTTCCGCGCCCTGGAGAGTTGCGGCCTGCACCGCCCGCGGCCCCAGGGACCCAAGGCGAGTACCCAGGCCGCGAGCCCCACGCACGCGCCCCTCACTCCCTCGCGGGTGCTGGCCCCCACGACGCAGCCGACCGAGTCGGCCCCCGCGCTCACCGCCCCGCTGTCCCCCGAGACGGTGGACCGCCTGGCGGCGGTGAACGGATCGCCCGCGGGGCTTCGCGCCCTGGCCGACGCGCTGTATCGCAAGGGCGAGACGGCCGGGGCGGGGCGGTTGTACGAGGCGGCGCTGCGGGGGATGCTGGCGGGCGCCGACCGCGAGTGGGCCCTGCTGCAACTGGGCAACTGCCTGCGGGGGGGGGACCCGAACGCGGCCCTGGCGGCGTATGGGCAACTGCTCGAGGAGTCTCCGCGCTCCCGCTGGGGGACGGTGGTGCGGGCGCAGGTGGACCTGCTTCAGTGGTATCAGCGGAACGACCCGCAGCAGCACATCGCGCAGGCCGCCCCGGTGAGCCCCACGGCCCCCGCCCCGACCACGCAGCCCGTGGCAAGCGAAGTGCAGGCGGGGGGGGCGGTCACGCGTACGCTGTCGGCCGATGGCGGCCAGACGGTGAGCGGGACGGGCCCCGATGCGCCCCCCGCCCCGCTCCCGGCGGCGCCGGCCGGCATGATCCTCAATGGGCCCGCGGCCTCCGACCGGGAGGGAGCCAATGGCTGACAAGGTCTACCCCAACGCGCTGATCGTCACCGACGCCCCCGAGACCTCCCGCGCCGTCCTGCCGGTGCTGGCGGGGCACGGGGTGCGCGCGACGGTGGTGCGGGAGGCGGCGGCGGGGCGGGAACGCCTCGGCCGCGGCGGGTACGATCTGCTGCTGCTGGATGGGGACACGCTGGGCGATGACGCCCTGGCGATGGTGCGGGCGGTGAAGGCGCATCATCCCGAGCTGCCCGTGCTGCTGCTGGGATCGACGGACTCGGCGGACCTGGCGCTGCAAAGCGTGCGGGCCGGGTGCGACGACTACCTGGTCAAGCCGCTCGACGGCGCGCGCCTGGCGGGGGCGGTGGAGGCGCTGCTGCCGAACCACGAGGTGGAGGTGGCGGCCGCGGAGACCGAGGACGCCCGCTGCCTGTTCCAGATCGCCGGGCGGTCGCGGCAGTTGCAGCGGGTGCTGGACCTCTCCCGCCGCGTCGCCCCCACCAGCGTGCCCGTGCTCATCGCGGGCGAGAGCGGGACGGGCAAGGAGCTGGTCTCGTACTTCATCCACTCGCGCTCGCAGCGGACGCGGGGGCCCTACATCCGCGTCAACTGTGCGGCCCTGAGCGAGTCGCTCCTGGAGAGCGAGCTGTTCGGGCACGAGCGGGGGGCGTTCACGGGGGCGGTGGCGCAGCGGAAGGGCAAGTTCGAACTCGCCCACGGGGGCACGCTGCTGCTGGATGAGATCTCCGAGACGGGCCCCAAGCTGCAGGCCGAACTCCTCCGCGTCCTGGAGCAGCAGGACTTCGAGCGCGTGGGCGGGTCGGAGCGCGTGAGCGTCAACGTGCGGATCCTCAGCACGACCAACCGCGACCTCCAGCAGGAGGTCGCCCAGGGGCGCTTCCGCCGCGACCTGTACTACCGCATCAGCGGGGTCCGCGTGGACGTGCCCCCGCTCCGCGACCGCAAGGACGACATCCCCGTGCTGGTCTGGCACTTCGTGAACCTCTACGCCCGCGAGGTCCGCCGGCGGGTCACGCGGATCGACGACCGCATGCTCCAGCGGCTGCTGGAGTACGCCTGGCCGGGCAACGTGCGGCAACTGCGGAACACGGTGAGGACGGCGTTGATCCTGGGGGAGGGCGAGACCCTCTCCCTCGACGACGCCCCGCACCTGGAGGCCGAACTCGCCCAGACCGAGGACGTCGAACTCGGGGGGCTGCACCTGCAGGAACTGGAGAAGAAGGCGATCCTCGAGGCGCTGCGGCGGACCAAGTCCCACCAGGCCAAGGCCGCCCAACTGCTCGGGATCACGGACCGCACGCTGCGGGAGAAGCTGCGGCGGTACCGCGAGGAAGGCGAATACGTGGGGGCGGGAGAGCGAACATGGTGAATGCCAACGACACAATGGGCTACCTCGAGGCCGGGGCCCGCGCGGCGGCGATGCGGCAGCAGGTGATCGCGAACAACCTCGCCCACGCGGGCGTCCCGGGCTTCCGCCGCAGCGCGGTCGAGTTCGAGTCCGTGCTCCGCACGGCCCTGGAGGCCGGGGAGGACGTCGCCCCCGCGGAGCTGACGCCCGAGGTGGTCAAGCCCTTCAACACCCCGGTGAACATCTACGGCAACGACGTGGACCTGGAGATGGAGATCGGGGAGCTGATGAAGAACTCCGGGAAGTACAAGGCCTACATTCGGATCCTGGGCAAGATGTTCCAGCAGTTGAACCTCGCCGTCAGCGGCAACCCGTAACGTGGAGGTGCGTCGATGAGCAACCTGACCGTCAGCCCCGTGGACATCGCGATCTCCGGCATGCGGGCCGAAACCGCCCGCCTGCGGACGATCGCCAACAACATCGCCAACGCCAACACCACCCGAACCGCCGACGGGGGCACCTACAACCGCATGCAGACGGTGCTCTCCAGCGTGGGGGGGGGGATGAACGGCGTGGAGGTGGGCACGGAGATGCCCGATACCGAGACGCCTCCTCACAGCGTCTACGATCCCGGGCACCCCGACGCCGACGAGAAGGGCTTCGTCCAGTACCCCAACGTCAACGTCTCCACCGAGATGCTCCACATGATGGTCGCCTCCCGCGCCTACCAGGCGAACGCGGCCGTCCTGAAGCGGCAGAGTGAGATCAGCGGAACGGCACTGGAACTGCTCCGCTAACGAACGCAGGAACGAGGTAACGCATGAGCATTCATGGCATTTCCGGGCCCGGGCCCGTCCGCCTCCCCGCCGGGATCAGCGAAGCCGGCCGCCCCGCCCAGGGCGCGGGCAAGACGAGCTTCGGCGATCTGCTCAAGGGGGCGCTGGAGGGCGTCGAGGGCGTGCAGCAGGACACCGCCGGAAGCATCAAGGACTACCTCGCCGGGCGCACCCCCGACGTGCTGCCGGTGGTGACGGCGATGGCGAAGGCGGACCTGAGCTTCAAGATGCTCATCGGGGTGCGGAACAAGGTCCTCGAAGCCTACAAGCAGACGATGAACATGAACATCTGACGTAAGGGACGGAACGCCCGTGGCGGCAATGATCGACAACCTACGCGAACTGTGGTCCCGAGCCTCCCTCGTCCAGCGGGTGATGCTGCTGGGGGCGGGGGCGGGCTGCCTCGTCGCCGCCGTCCTGCTCATCCGCTGGGCCTCCGAACCGGAGATGGCGCTGCTGTACCGCGGGCTGACGCCCGAGGACGCCGCCGCCGTGGTGGACCGGCTCCGCGAGGACAAGGTGCCCTTCGAGTTGAGTTCGGGGGGCACGACGGTCCTGGTGGCGGCGGGGCAGCGGGACGCCCTGCGCCTGACGATGGCCTCGGCGGGCCTGCCCAGCGGGGGCTCCAAGGGCTACTCCCTGCTGGACAGCGAGGGCATCGGAGTGAGCCCGGAGCGGCAGCGGATCAACTACTTCCGCGCCATTGAGGGCGAACTGGAGCGGACGATCGAGACCATCCAGGGCGTGGGGCGGGCGCGGGTGCACGTGGTCCGCCCCCCCCGGGCCGTCTTCGCCGCCGACAGCCGCGACGCCAAGGCCAGCGTCATGATCGCCATGAACGGGGGCCTGCGCCTCACCGCCACCCAGGTCGCCGCCATCACCCACCTCATCGCCGGGGCCGTCGAGGGCCTCGACCAGGACCGCGTGGTCGTCACCGACTCCCGCGGGGAGCTGCTGACCTCCCGCGGGGGGGACGCGTCGGCGGTCCGGGCGGACAGCATCTTCGAGTACACCGCGCGAATCGAGCGCTACCACGCCGAGAACATCGAGGGCATGCTGCAGGCGGTCCTGGGCCCGCACCGCGCCACCGTGAAGGTCTGCGCCGAGATCGATCCCTCGAGCATCCGCGAGACGCACGAGACCTACGATCCCGCGGGCAAGGTCGTCCGCAAGGAGATGGAGAAGACCCGCTCCACCAGCGGGGGCGGGGGCGGGAACAACGCCCCCGGGGGCACGAGCGAAGAGGGCACGATGGAGACCGAGTACGCCCTCAGCAAGACCATCAAGACGCTCGACGAGCCCCCCGGGCAGGTGAAGTCGCTCTCGATCTCCGCCTTCGTGGACCTCAGCGGGCTCCCGACGCCGGGGGGGCGGCCCCCTCTCACCGTGCAGATCGTCGAAGAGGCCATCCGCAACGCCGTCGGCGGCCAGCGGGTGGCGTCGCTGACGGTCGTCGACCACCCCTTCGCCGAGGCCGCCTCCCCCGAGCCCGAGCCCTCCACGCAGGACCTGCTGACCAGCCCGTCGTTCCTGCTGGAGATGGGCAAGCGGGTCTCGCTGGGCGTGCTGGTCCTGGGCGTGCTGACCGTGCTGATGGTCACGCGGCGAAAGGGCGGGCGCGGGGACGTGAGCGTACAGCAACTGGGCGGGCGGGGGCAGGGACAGGCGGCCTTGGCGGGCGGGAGCGGGGCGCTCCTGCCCGGGCAATCCGCCGAGGACGCGACGGCCGAGGCGCTGCGGGAGGGCATCTCCCGCGCCCTGCGGGACAACCCCGACCAGGTCAAGCGGCTGTTCCACTCGTGGATGGAAACGGAACAGAAAGGATCGTAAGTGGCGGTACCGGGCAAGAGAAAAGCAGCTCTTTTGCTGATGAGCCTCGATTCGGCGACGGCGGCGGAACTGCTGCGCGGGGCGCCCCCCGAGGCGGTCCGCGACCTGGCGGCCGAGGTCGCCCAGATCGACGCCGACGGCCGGGGCGCCGCGGACCTGTCTGAGATCGCCCGTGAGTTCCGTGAGATCGTGAGCGGGCAGGCGAAGACGGGCGGCCTGGCCCTGTTGGGGCAACTGCTGCAGCAGACGATGGGCGACGAGCGGGCCCGAGAGGTCCTCGACGATGCGCAGGAGCAACTGTTCCGCCGCGACCCCTTCCAGGACATCCGCCGCGCCACCCCCCACGCCCTTGCTGGGGCCCTCGCCGACGAGTCCCCCCACATCGCCGCCCTCGTCCTCGCCGAACTCCCCGAGGCCACCAGCACCAAGCTGCTGGGCCTCCTGCCTCCGCCCGCTCGCACCGAGGCCATTCGCGGCCTGGTGGGGGGGGGGGAGGTCTCCCCCGACGCCCGCGCCCGCGTCGCCAAGGTCCTGATCGGCAAGCTGGCCGCCCTGTCCCCGGAGCAGGAGGGCGCGGCGACGGATGAACTCGACCCCCGCCAACGCAAGCTCCGCAAGGTCGCCGTCCTCCTCCGCCAGCAGGAGCCCGAGGTCCGCGACGACCTCCTCCAGGGCGTCGCCTCCGAGAACACCGCCCTCGCCGATGAGATCCGCTCCCTCATGGTCCTCTGGGAGGACGTCGCCATCGTCGCCGACCGCCCCCTGCAGGAGGTCCTCCGCGGGATCAACTCCCGCAAACTCGCCCTCGCCCTCACCGGGGCCGATCCCGCCATCATGGACAAGGTCCGCCGCAACGTCTCCGAACGCGCCGCCGGAATGCTCGACGAGGAGACCCAACTGCTCTCCAGCCCCAAGCCCGCCGAGGTCCGCGACGTCCGCGAGGAGATCCTCCTCGATCTCCGCGAACGCAACGAACGCGGCGAACTCGCCTTCGTGGGAGGGGGATGACCCGTGCCCGCCCCGCTGACCCTCCATCTGCCTCGCCCCCTGCACCGCGTAGAGGTCCTGCCGACCGCGCCCTCCGCCCCGGCGGCCCCGCTGGTGGACCTGCAGTGCGAGCGCGAGCACCTGCGGGAGGAGATGCAGCGGGCGCTCGACGCGCAGCAGGGGCAGCTCCAGGCGGCCGCCCACGCCCTGCGGGAGGCCGCCCAGCAACTCCTCGCCCTCCAGGACGCCCTCCGCCACGACGCCGAATCCGCCCTCGCCGCCCTCGCCCTCGACATCGCCAACGCGGTCGTCATGGACGAGATCGAATCGGGCCGCTCCCGCATCGCCCCGCTCGTTCGCATTGCCCTGCAGGACCTCCCTGCCCACCAGCCCGCTCAGGTGCACCTGCACCCGGAGGACCTGGCGGCGTCGGGGTTGGGGGGGGAGGCGGCCGGGGTGACCTTCGTCGCCAACTCCCGCATCCCGCGCGGGGGCGTGCTCGTCGAAACCCCCCACGGGACCATCGAGTCCAGCCCCGCCGAGCGGCTGGCGCGGCTGGGGCGGGCGATGAAGGGGGAGGCGTAGCATGCCCGCCGTCGACCTTCGCCGCTTCCACGACCGCATCGCCCGCGCGGAGCTGCTGGCCCACCGCGGGAGCGTCGTCCGCGTCGCGGGGATGGGCATCGAGTCCAAGGGCCCCCCCGTGGGCGTGGGGGCGCTGTGCGAGATCGAACTGCCCGGGGGGCGCACGGCGGCCGCCGAGGTCGTGGGCTTCCACGACGAGCTTCGCATCCTCCTGCCCCTGGAGGGCGTGGAGGGCGTCGCGCCCGGAGCCCGCGTGTACTCCTCGAGCGCCCCGCGCACGATCGCCGTGGGCGAGGGCATCCTCGGACGCGTCATCGACGGGCTGGGCCGTCCGCTCGACGGGCGCGGCCCGCTCGAGGGCGTCGAGCACCGCTCGATCGAGGCCGACGCCCCCCTCCCGCTGCAGCGCCCGCGGATCGCGGAGCCCCTCTCCTTCGGCCTGCGGTGCTTCGACGGGGTGCTGACGTGCGGGAAGGGGCAGCGGGTGGGCATCTTCGCGGGCAGCGGGGTGGGCAAGAGCACGCTGCTGGGCGAGATCGCCCGCTCCAGCGAGGCGGACGTGAACGTGCTGGTCCTGGTGGGCGAGCGCGGGCGCGAGGTGCGCGAGTTCATTGAGGAGTCGCTGGGGCCCGAGGGCCTCGCCCGCTCCGTCGTCGCCGTCGCCACCAGCGACACCTCCCCCATCCAGCGGGTGAAGGTGGCGTTCCTCGGGACCGCCATCGCCGAGTACTTCCGCGACCAGGGCTGCAACGTGCTGTTCATGATGGATTCGCTGACGCGGTTCGCGATGGCGCAGCGGGAGATCGGGCTGGCGGCCGGGGAGCCCCCGACCACCAAGGGCTACTGCCCGAGCGTCTTCTCGCTGCTGCCCCGCCTCACCGAGCGCCTGGGCGCCACCGAGCGGGGGAGCATCACGGGCATCCTGACGGTGCTCGTCGAGGGGGACGACCTCTCCGACCCCGTCGCCGACTGCGCCCGCTCGATCCTCGACGGGCACGTCGTCCTCTCCCGCCGCCTGGCCGAGCAGGGGCACTACCCCGCGGTGGACATCCTGCAGAGCGTCTCGCGCCTCATGACCGCCGTCGCCACCCCCGAGCACGTGCGGTCCGCCCAGGCCCTCCGCGCCATCTGCGCCACCTACCAGGGCGCGGAGGACCTCGTGAACATCGGGGCGCACGTGCCGGGCAGCAACCGGCGGATCGATCGGGCGCTGGCGCTGATCGACGAGGTCCGCGCGTTCCTTGTCCAGCGGCCCGGGGAGCGGACGGAGTTCGCTCAGACGCGGGAGCGGATGCTGGGGATTGCGCGGCAGTGGGATGAGACGCTGCTGGCGAAGGGGGCGTTGGCATGAGGCGGTTCCAGTGGACGTTGCAGCGGCTGCTGGACGTGACGCGGCAGCGGGAGACGGTGCTGCTGGGCGAGTTGGAGATGCTCGCCTCTCGCGTCGCCTCGCTGCAGGCGGAGATCGTGCAGCGGCGGGTCCGCCTGCGGGGCGTGCTGCGGGACCTGGGGCAGTTGACGGCGAGCGAGCGGCTGCCGCGGCAGGCGATGTTCCTGTCCCTGGCGCAGGCGGATGAGCGGGAGATCCGGACGCTCGAAGGCCGCTGCCGCGAACTCGCCGATCGCCGCAAGGACAAGCAGGCGCTGTACGTGCAGACCCGGCGGCGGCGGGAGGGGTTGGAGCGGTTGCGCGGGGAGGCGCTCGACCGCCACCGCCGCGAGATGGACCGCGAGGAGCAGAAGCAGCTCGACGAGGCCGGGTGCCTGCAGTTCGCCCGCCGCCCCGCTCGCTGACAGGAGCGTACGCATGTCGATGGGAAAGAAGATCGTGGTGCTGGGAGCCCTGGGAGCGCTGAGCTTCGCCGGGGCGTTCGGCGTGTCGTACTTCTTCGGCGGGTCGCCTCCGGCGGGCGAGCCGGTGGTTGACGGGAACGATCCCCTCGTCGGGGGGGCTCCGGCGGCGCAGGCGGGGATGTCCCTGTCGGCGTTGGAGAAGCTCCGCCCCGACGAGGCGAAGGTGGACGAGATCCTGCGGCTGGCGCAGCAGGCGAAGGACGACCTGGCGCGGCGGACCGGGCAGGTCGAGGCCGAGGAGCAGCGCATCGAGATGATGCGCGGGGACCTGGAGCGCCAGGCGCAGGAGCTGGAGCAGCTCCGCCTGCAGATGGCCGAAGTCCTCCGCGAGGTCCGCAAGGAGCGGGCCCTGCTCGAACAGTCCCGCGTCCGCATCGCCCTTGAGGAGATGGACAACCTCAAGCGCACGGCCGAGGTCTACGAGAAGATGTCGCCCACCGAGGCCGCCGAGGTCCTCATGGGCATGGCGAAGAACGGCCAGGTGGAGGACGCCGCCAAGATCCTTCACGCCATGACCGTTCGCGGGGCGGGCAAGGTCATGGGCAAGATCACCGACCCCGCGCTTACCGCCCAACTGAGCGACCGCATGAAACGCGTCCGCACCGAGGAGTAGCACCGTGGACATCGCAACCGTCATCGGGGTCCTGGCCGGGTTCGCCTGCATCGTCGTCTCCGTGGTGAGCGGGGGGTCGGCGAAGGTGTTCTTCCACGCCCCGTCGTTCATGATCACGGTGGGGGGGATGATCTCGGCGACGCTGATCCACTTCTCGCTCGGACAGTTCCTGCGAATCATCTCGGTGGTGAAGAAGACCATCCTCTGCCACCTGCCCAACGAGGGCGAGCTGATCCAGAAGATGGTTAACTACTCCGCCGTCGCCCGCCGCGACGGGGCCCTCGCCCTCGAGCAGCAGGTGAACCCGCACGACGACCCCTTCCTCCTCAAGGCCGTCCGCATGGTCATCGACGGGCAGAGCGAGGACAACGTCGAGCGCCAGCTCGGGATGGAGATCCAGTACCTCCAGGAGCGGCACTCGGAGGGCAAGAAGATCCTGGAGTTCATGGGTTCGGCGGCCCCGGCGTTCGGGATGATCGGGACGCTGATCGGCCTGGTGCAGATGCTGGGCACGCTGGAGGACCCGTCGCAGATCGGGGCGGGGATGGCGGTGGCGTTGATCACGACGTTCTACGGGGCGCTGCTGGCGAATCTGATCTTCATCCCGATGGCGGGCAAGCTGGGCATCCGCTCCAAGCGGGAGACGCTTCTGAACGAGATGATCGTGCAGGGGGTGCTGGGCATCGTCCGCGGGGAGAGCCCCACGGAGGTCCGCGAGCGGATGCAGGCGTTCGTGTCGGCGAGGCACAGAGAGGAACTGAAACCAAGCATATGAGGAATTGCGGATTGCGGATTGCGGATTGCGGATTTGGGGCTGGCGCCCCAGTCCAGGGCCCCTGCGCGAACGGTGGTTCGCCGGGGTGCGCGCGGCTTGCGCGCGAAGGAAGCAACCGCGGGGAATGCGGAGAGCGCACAGGGCCGGGGTTCGGGAGCGGCAGGGGGCCGCAGGGGCGATTCTCGCATCGCCGGCGGAGGAGTGGATCGCTCCTTCTCGCCGGTGGTTTCGGTCTGACGTGGTTGCTCCGCTTCGCTCCGCAAGCCACGGCGCCCGGCGCCCCCTGCGCAGGGGGCCGTGATCCGAGCGACAGCCAAATCCGCAATCCGCAATCCTCAATCCGCAATGGCCTCCCGCCTTTCACCCCCTGGAACAGGACCCCCCCCCCATGCCCCCGCGCCGGTCTGTAGACGACGACGCTCCCGCCGGGGCGCCGGTGTGGATGATCACGTTCAGCGACTGCATGACGCTGCTGCTGTGCTTCTTCGTGCTGCTGCTGACGTTCTCGTCGTTCGACGTGGTGAAGCTGCGGAAGGTGTCCGGGCTGTTCCAGTCGGCCAACTACGACACGATCTTCCCGCGGCGGCAGAACCCGCTGGAGTCCGCCGTCCCGCCCGACGAGCGGGCGCACGACGACACGCTCTCGGGCAGCGAGACGCCCACCGCCCAGAGCTTCACGCCCACGCGCAACCCGCGGGACCGCGAGGAGGTGTCCGGCAGCGACGCGTTCAAGGATCGGCAGGTCTTCTACCTCCCGTCGGACCAGGTGTTCCTGGCGGGGGGGACGGGCATGCACAAGGGCGCGGGGCAGTACCTGAAGCTCTTCGCGGAGTTCCTCCGCCTGACCCCGGGGGTCCGCGTGATCGTCGAGGAGTCGATCGCGGTGGTTCCGGGCCCCGCGCGCGAGGCCTCCCTCGCCCGCTCCTGGGCCCTCGTCCGCTACCTGACGGAGGAGGCGGGGCTGGACGTGCGGCGGTTCTCGCTGTCGGGCGACGACAGCGGGGCGGCGGCGATGGCGGGCGGACAGCCCGTGCTGGTGGTGACGTTCCTGGCGGAGAGGGTGGCGCAATGAGTCCGCAGACGCTGAACCGCTCAGGCCCCGCGTCCTCGCCCCAAGCGCCGCCCCCCAAGGCCCCGCCCCCCGCGCCCAAGCCCCGCCCGCGCAAACGCCCCCCCGAGGACCCCGCCCCTTGCGCCCCGGGCTGGATGGTGTCCTTCACCGACATGGTCACGCTGCTGCTGGCGTTCTTCGTGCTGTTGCAGTCCTTCGCCCACGAGCGGGACCCCGACCTGTTCTTCGTCGGCCGCGGGTCGTTCATCCGCGCCATCGAGGGCTACGGCCTCCCGGAGTGGCTCCTGGGGCGTGGGACGGCCGTCCCGATGGACTATCCCCGCATCAAGCATTCGATGGAGAGTCAGGACGAACCCGCCGAACGCCGCCGCGTCCTCGACGCCGACGCCGAACGCATCGCCGAGGCCTTCGAGCGAATCCGGCAAAACATGGACTGCGAAGCGGCCGATATAACCACCAAGGTCACGAGGCCGATCCCGACCTCGCTGCGCTTTGCGCAGGGAGGGTGCACGCTGGATGGTGCCGGGCGCCGCGAACTGGACCAGCACGCCGCCGAGATGGCGGCGGCGCTGCAGACGGGGAGCGTGCAGGCGGTTCGCGTGGTGGCGATCGCCCCCAGCGAGCCCACGCCCGAGCGGCAGTGGGCGGTTTCGGCGCGGCGGGCGGCCGTCGTCGCCGACGCCCTCCGCCAGGCGCTGCGGCGGCACGGGGTGCGCGAGCCCCAGGTGACGTCCTTCGGCGACGGGGCCGGAGGCCTCTACGCCGATCGGTTCGGTGGGCCGGGCGATCCCGACGTGGTCGTGATCTCCGTCCTCAAGATGGAGTGAGGTATGGCTGAGACGAAGCAAAAGAAGGATGCGGCCTCCGGGCCCAAGCCGCTGAAGCTGCTGCTGAACGTGCTGCTGCTGTTCGTGATCATCGCCCTGGCCGTTGCGGTCGGGTCGCACCTCGGGGGCACGGTGCGCCCGCAGACGGCGTCGGCCGAGCCGCCGGCGGCCCCGGCGTCCGAGGGCCCCGCCATGCCCGACGAGCCTCCCTCCCCCGGAGAGGAATGCTCGTACTACAAGCTCGAACCGCTCACCGTCACCCCCAACACCAAGAACATGAACCGCTTCCTGCGGGCGGCGTTGGTGTTCAAGACCCGGCCCAAGGACCTGCAGGACGTGTCCGAGAGGGTGATGAAGTACGGCCCGGACCTGACGAGCCGCCTCACCACCTACCTCGCCGACCTCACCCTCGACCAGACCCGCAGCGAACGCAACCTCAACCGCCTCCGCCGCGAGATCCGCGACCTGGTGAACGAGGTGCTCTGGCCCGAGCAGCGGCCGCGGGTCGTCGAGGTCCTCTTCGCGGAGTTCTACGTCCAATGACCCACCCTGATCCGGTTCTGTGTCGGCGGCTGGCGGCCCTGGTGGCCCGGACGCCCGTCGTCAGCGCCCCCGAGGACGCCCAGGCCGTCGACTATGACTGGTTCGCCCCGCAGCGCTTCCGCGGGGCGCAGTTGGAGGCCCTGCGCGAACTGGCGGGGCGAATGGCCTCCACCGTCGCCGAACGCCTCTCCGCCGCCCTCCGCGCCGAACACTCCGCCAGCGGGGCCGAAGTCACCGAGCACTACGCCGCCGAGGTCCGCACCGAGGTCGCCCGCATGCAGCAGTGCCTCATCCTCCTGCTCACCTCCGCCAAGGACATCTGCGGGGCCGCCCTCATCCCCTGCGACCGCGCCGCCGCCTGGGTCGCCCGCATGCTCGGAGCCTCCGACGCCAAGTGCACCGACCGCGCCCTGTCCGCCCTCGAAACCGCCCTCTTCCACGACGCCGCCTCCGTCGTCGTCGCCGCCGTCTCCCAATGCATCGAGGCCGTCGCCTGTCCCGCCCTCCGGCCCGACGCGGCGGTGCATCGCATCGCCCCGGCCCTGCCCGGGGATGAGACGACCGACTACGTCCGCATCGTCCTTCGCCTGAGCCGCGACGAGACCCCGTTCCCCGTCACGCTCTTCCTCCGATCGACCCTGCTGAGCGGGGTCGGAGGCGGGCACCGCGGCCCGGGGGCGACGGGCGATGCGCGGGCGGCCATCACCGCCCACCTGGAACGGGTCTGCCTGCCCGTGCGGGTGGAACTCGGATCCGCCGACGTGCCCATGCGGGACCTGGCGGCCCTGGAGGCGGGGGACGTGCTGGTCCTGACCCCGCCCCCGCAGGGCTCGGTCCTGCGGGTCTGCGGGAAGCCCCTGTTCGCCGGGCAGCCCGTCCGCTGCGAGGAGCAGTACGGCTTCCGCGTGATCGCATGCCTGCGGGCCGGTGCGGCCGCCCCCGCGAACCCCGCCCCCGCCGCGCCCCCCCGCCCCCCGGCCGCCCCGCCTCTGCCCGCGCCCCCCACGAGAGCTTTGAAGACCCAAGGAGCACGAAATGCCTGATTCCGCAGTGACCGACCCCGCCGTCGATATCCACGCCGCCGACCTCCCCGCCGCCGACGAGCAGGTCGTCGACGCCACGGGCCAGATCGACATGCTGCTGGACATGACCGTGTCGGTGACGGCGACGCTGGGGCAGACGGAGATCTCCGTCCGCGACCTGCTGCGGTACGGGCCCGGGACCGTTCTGAAGCTCGATCGCCTGGCGGGCGAGCCGGTCGACCTGTACCTCCGCGGCGTGAAGTTTGCCGTGGGGGACCTGGTCGTGGTCGGCGAGCAACTGGGCGTCCGCATCCGCGAGGTACTCCCCCAGCCCCAGAAGCAGGGCTGAGGCGGCCCAGGCCCTTTCTCCGTTTCGCTTCGGGCGGTTCTCCGCCCCCGGTTGGACGCGCTCTGCGGGCTGCTTCGGAGGACGGGGCTCGTCGCGGCCGTTGGGCAGTAGAGGGGCATAGTCCGCCGCCGGTGCGTGCTGCACCGTATAGCTTTTTGACGCGCATCCTCGGGAATCCGTACGGGTTGCGCGTGCGTCCTGGGGATCGGTCGGTGCGGCGGGGGGATGGGGGGCGATGGGGACGGCAGGGGGCGCCGTATCTCTTATTGTAAAGCATTGTCCCGTATGTGCTTGTCGATGGCGAGCCCCTGGTCTCCCTCCAGGGGGCCGGTTGCCCGGAATCCCTGGGGCCAAGGATTCCGGTCCTGGCACGGGATGTGCATCAAAAAGGGGCGTGAACGGATTGCGCGCAAACTCTACGGGATGGATCCCGGTCCTGGCGCTGACGGTGGTGCTGACGTGCGGCGCGGCGCTGTGGGGGCAGGCCGCGCCTGTCACCCGGCCCGCCGAGCCGGCGGCGCCCTCCGATCCTGCCGGGTCCGCCGCGACATCTGATCCGGCCGAGCCGTCCGGGCCCGCCGATCCCGCCGATCCCGCCGATCCCGCCCAGCCCTCCAAGGTCAGTCCCTCCCGTGACGCCCCCGCCACCCGACCCGCCGCCGCCGCCGCCGCCGCCGCAGCGGGGACCTCCGCTCCGGCGGGGGCGAAGGAGGGGGGGGCGACGACCGCTCCCGCCTGGTGGGCCGCCCGCCGCCCGCCCGCCGACGCCCCCCGCGAGCCCTACGACGCCTCGAACGTCCTGCTGCAGCTTTTGGTGACCGGCCTGGTCGTGCTGGGGCTGGGCGTGGTGGCCATCGTGGTGGTTCGCCGCGTCCTGCCGCGGCTGTCGGGCGGGGCGATCGCGGGGCGGCGGAGGGAGATCGCGGTTCTGGAGACCGTCTACTTCGCCGCGGGCAAGTCCCTGCACCTGGTTCGCGTGGGTGAGAGGCGGTTCCTGCTGGCGGCGGGGAAGGACAGCCTGTCCAACCTCATCGAGGTCCCCGCTCCCGCTGAAACCGCGCCCGAGGTCCCGGTCTCCTCCGAACCGCCCGCCGAGACCGCGCAGGAGGGCCAGGCATGACCCGCTCGAAGTGGCTGGTGATGGCGGCGGCGGTGGTGGTGTTCGCGGGGGCGGCGTGGGCGCAGGAGGTTCCCCCCGACGCGGGGGCGCCGGCCGCGGCCCCGGGCAACGCCCTGCCGGACCTGGGGCAGATGATGGAGGTTCTGGACCGCGCGACGGCCCCGCAGGAGGCGGGGGAGGGGGAGGGGAAGGGGGACTGGTCGGCCCCGGTGCGTCTGGCGGTGGTCTTCACGCTGCTGGCGCTGCTGCCGTCGCTGCTGGTGATGATGACGGCCTTCACGCGGGTGGTGATCGTGCTGGCGTTCATCCGCCGCGCCCTGACCACGCAGAACATTCCGCCCACCATCGCGGTGGTGGGCCTGGCGCTGTTCCTGACGCTGTTCATCATGGCCCCCCCGTTCGCGAAGATGAACGAATCCGCCGTCCAGCCCTTCCTCCGCAACGAGATCGCCCTTCCCGACGCCCTCACGCGGGGGGAGCGGGTGATGAAGCAGTTCATGCTCCTGCAGTTGCAGCACCGGGAGGAGGACCTGGCGCTGTTCATGGACCTGTCCCGCACCCCGCCCCCGGAGAACCCGCTGGACCTCCCGTCGTACGTGGTGGTCCCGGCGTTCGCGATCAGCGAGTTCCGCGTCGCCTTCGAGATGGGGGCGCTGCTGTTCGTCCCGTTCTTGCTGGTGGACCTGGTGATCTCGGCGATCCTGCTGGCGACGGGGATGATGATGCTGCCGCCCTCGATGGTCTCCCTGCCGTTCAAGATCATCCTCTTCGTGCTGGTGGACGGGTGGCGCCTCATCGCCGAGACCCTTGTCAACAGTTTCACGTGGGGGGCGCTATGAACGCCGAACTGGCGCTGTACATCGGGCGGCGGGCGCTGGAGGTGGCGATGATCGTTTCCGCCCCGGTGCTGATCGTGGCGTTGGTGGTGGGGTTCGGGACGGCGTTGCTGCAGGCGGTGTCGTCGATCCGCGACATGACGCTGGGCATGGTCCTCAAGATCGTCGCCGTCGCCGTCACCTGCCTGCTCGCGGGCGGGTGGATGATGGAGGTGTCGGCGGGGTTTACGGTGGAGATCTTCAACCACATCCGCGCGCTGGGACACTGATGGATGGAAGGCTGGATGGACATCCTGCTGCCGCTGCTGCTCCTGCTGGGGCGGGTGACGGCGTTTCTGGTGGTGCTGCCGATCTTCGGATGGCAGTCCCTGCCGGTGACGGTCCGCGCGGGCGTGGCGGTGATGCTCACGGTCTTCCTGGGGCGTTTGTTGCCCGTTCCGGCGGCGATGGGGCAGATGCACTGGCTGGGGGGGCTGCTGCTGATGGTCCGCGAGCTGCTCTGCGGGCTGGGGCTGGGGCTGGCGGTGCGGCTGGTGTACGCGGCGGTGCAGCAGGGGGCGCTGATGGCGCTGCAGCAGATGGGCCTCGCCGACGCCGGGGTCATCGACCCCGACTCCGGGGAGGACACCCAGCCGGCGGCGCTGCTGTTCGAGTGGACCTTCACGCTGCTGTTCCTGGTGGCGGGGGGGCACCGGCTGCTGGTGCTGGTGCTGGCGCGGAGCTTCGATGCGTTCCCGCTGGGCTCCCCGCCCGAGGCGGCCGTGCTGGCCGAGGAGGTCCTCTTCGCCGGGTCGCACATGCTGCTGCTGGCGTTGCGGCTGGCGGCGCCGGTGGTGGCGGCGTTTCTGGTGCTGGCGGTGGTGCTGGGCGTGCTCGCCCGCGTCCTGCCGGAGATGAACATCCTGATGAGCAGTTTCCCGCTCCGCGTGGCGGCGGGGATGTTGATGGCGCGGGCGATCCTGCCCGTGCTCGACGCGTTCACGAGCGAAGTGGCGGACTGGATCCAGCTCCGCCTGATGGCGTGACCGAACCCCGAGGCGTATAGATGGCCGAGAAACCCGCAGCCGAACGGACCGAACCCCCGACGCCCGAGCGTCTGCGCAAGGCGCGGGAGGAGGGGCAGGTCCTGCAGTCGCAGGAGGTGCCATCGGCCCTGATGATCGGGGGGGCGCTGGTGACGGCGACGCTGTGCGCGGGGCCGTTCTTCGAGTTCCTCTGCCGCTCCGTCCGCGGGGGGCTGGAGTTCACGTACTCCGGGCCCATGGGCGTGCAGGCGTTCGAGAGCGTGCTGTACTCGGCGATGCTGGCGGGGCTGGTGGCGCTGCTGCCGTTTCTGGCGGGGGCGGTGGCGATGTCGATCTTCAGCTCGGCGATCGTGAGCGGGCTCGGCTGGTGCCCGCGGGCGCTGCGGCTCCGGTTCGACCGCGTGTCGCCCGTCAAGGGCCTGCAGAACCTCGTCTCGCTCAAGTCGATCGTCCGCATGCTCGTGTCGATCGTCAAGCTCGCCGTGCTCCTGGTGATCGTGTGGGCGTACCTTCGCGACCGTTGGGACGGCCTGCTCGCCCTGCACTGGGCCTCCCCGCTGGCGGTGCTCGTGGAGAGCATGCGCCTGGTGGCGGGGCTGGTGCTGCGGATCGTGCTGGGGCTGTCGGGGATCGCCCTGGCGGACTGGCTGTACCAGCGGTGGCAGTACCGGCGCGAGCTCCGCATGACCCGCCAGGAGGTCAAGGAGGAGCGCAAGCAGTACGAGCAGGCCCCCGAGATCCGCTCCCGCATCCGCGGGATCCAGATCGCCATGGCCCGCAAGCGGATGCTGCAGACGGTCCCGATGGCCGACGTGATCATCACCAACCCCACCCACTACGCCGTCGCCCTCCGCTACGACGCCAAGAACATGGAGGCCCCCGAGGTCCTCGCCAAGGGCGCCGACTTCCTCGCCCAGAAGATCCGCGAGATCGCCGCCGAGCACGACATCCCGGTGGTGGAGCGCCCCGCCTTGGCCCGGGCGCTGTACGCGTCCGTCGAGCCCGGGCAGCCCGTCCCCGAGTCCCTCTTCATCGCCGTCGCCGAAGTCCTCGCCATGATCTACCGCCTCCGCGAGAAGCGCCGCGCCGCCGGGCTGGGAGGGAAGGCGTGAACCCCGCCTTCCCGCCCCCGGACCGCAACAACGCCTCCCCGACCTTCCTGTCGGGGGCGACGGGCACGCGCCTGGGGCGGCTGCTGGCGCACAACGACATCCTCTTCGCCGCCGGGGTGGCGATGGTGCTGGCGACGCTGCTGATTCCGCTGCCCACCTTCGTGCTCGACACGCTCCTGTCCTGCTCCATCGCCGTCGCCCTCGCGACGCTCGTCATCGTGCTGTCGGCGAAGGAGAGCATCGAGTTCTCCACCTTCCCCTCGCTGCTGCTGTTCGTCACGCTCTTCCGCCTGTCGCTCAACGTGGCGTCCACGCGGCTGATCCTGCTCAACGGCGATGCGGGGGCGATCATCGAGACCTTCGGGCACTTCGTCGTCGGGGGCAACCTGGTCATCGGGCTGGTGGTGTTCCTGATCCTGGTCATCATCCAGTTCGTGGTCATCACCAAGGGCTCGGAGCGCATCAGCGAAGTCGCCGCCCGCTTCAACCTCGACGCGATGCCCGGCAAGCAGATGGCCATCGACGCCGACCTCAACGCCGGGCTCATCGGGGAGGTCGACGCCAAGGCCCGCCGCGAAAAGATCGTCAAGGAGTCCGAGTTCTACGGGGCCATGGACGGGGCGTCGAAGTTCATCCGCGGGGACGCCATCGCCGGGCTCATCATCACCGCCGTCAACCTCATCGGGGGGTTCGCCGTGGGCATGATGCGCGGGATGGAGGCGGGGGAGAGCGCGACGACCTACTCCATCCTCGCCATCGGCGACGGGCTGGTGTCCCAGATCCCCGCCCTGATCATCTCCACCGCCTCGGGCTTCCTCATCTCCAAGACCTCCACGCAGTCGAACCTGTCGCAGGACCTGCTGCAGCAGGTCCTGCTCCGCCCCCGCCCGATCATGATCGCCTCGTTCCTCCTGGGGGCCATGGTCTTCGTCCCGGGCTTCCCCAAGGTGCCCTTCATCGTCCTGTCCCTGGGGGCCGGGGCCCTCGCCCGCACGCTGGGCCGCTACGAGCACGACGCCGCCCGCAAGCAACTCGAGGCCAAGCCCGACCCCGCCGACGCCGAGCCCACCGCCGTCGAGGAACTCCTCGAGGTCGACCGCGTCGCCATCCAGGTCGGCCCGCGGCTGATCAAGGTCATCGACCCCCGCCGCAAGAACTCCCTCTCCCAGCGCATCGGGCCCCTCCGCAAGAAGTTCGCCCAGCAGTACGGGGTGGTGATCCCGCTCGTCCGCCTCCGCGACAACGTCACCCTCGACCCCAACGCCTACGAGATCCGCCTGAACAACCACGTCATCGCCTCCGGGCGCCTCGAACCCGACCTGTTCATGGCCATGGACCCCGGGACCGTCACCTCGCCCATCGAGGGCACGCCCGCGCAGGAGCCCGTGTTCCAACTCCCCGCGATGTGGGTGACGCCCGAGCAGAAGTCCGCCGCCGAGGTCGCCGGGTACACCGTCGTCGACTCCGAGACGGTGCTCGTGACGCACCTGTCGGAGACGTTGCGGCGGCACGCGCACGAGATCCTCTCCCGCGACGACGTGCAGCAGCTCGTCGACCGCCTCCGCGAGCGCTCCCCCGCCCTCGTCAACGGGGTCGTGGGCGAGAGCGTCTCCCTGGGGCTCCTGCACCGCGTGCTCCAGACGCTCCTGCGCGACGGGATCCCCGTCCGCGACCTCGGCAAGGTCGTCGAGACCCTCGGCGACCACGCCCCGCGCACGAAGGACCCGGCCATCCTCACCGAGATCGTCCGCAAGTCCCTCGTGCGGACGATCACCGAGCAGCACTGCGACCGCAACGGGACCGTGCATGCGGTGACGTTCGATCCGGCGCTGGAGTACGAACTGGCGAACTCCATCCAGCGCGAGGCGGACGGGGAGCACCTGGGCATCGCGTCGCAGCGGGCGATGGACCTGACGCGCGAGATCGCGCGGGCGTGGACGCAGGCCATGGAGCAGGGGCGCGAACGCCCCGTCCTGCTGTGCGACTACCGCCTCCGCCCGCATCTCGCCGCCCTCCTCGGCCGCCAGGTCCCCGACCTGCCGGTCCTGGCGTACGACGAGGTCAGCCCCGGGACGGAGATCGAGGCCTTCGCGACCATCTCGCTCCCCGATCCCAGCGGGGCGGAGGAACTGATGATGCAGCGGGCGTAATACGCATGCCAGTCCTTCACGGGCAGGTGCCGTGGCTTGCGGAGCGAAGCGGAGCAACCACGCCCCAACGGCACTGCCCGCGAAGTTCCGGGGCTGCGTATAAGAGGAGACGATGAGCAATTGGCGACAGCTTTCGGTGCGGGTGGCAGCGATGGTCTTCCTCGGGATGGCCGTCCTGGGCTCGCTCTGTGGGCTGGGCCCGTACCCCTGCGGGATGCGGGCGTTGGGCGGGGCGGGCGTGGCACTGGCGGTGATGGCGGTGCTGCGGCGGATGGCGGAGGCGATTCTCTCGAATCCGGCCCCGCAGCGTACGGGGGCGGAGGATCGTGCGGATGACGATGAACATGGCAGGTGAACACACCGACTCGCAACCCGCGGGGCGCGCGGCGATGCAGGCGCGGGCGATGCACGCCTACGCGAAGCAGTCGCGCGAGGCGCAGGAGGAGCAGTGGATCCTGTCGTTCCTGCCGCTGGTGCGGCACGTCGTCAGCAAGGTCGCCTCGCAGGTGCGGGTGAGCGATCAGGAGGACCTGATCAGCGCCGGAACGCTGGGGCTGGTGAAGGCGGCGAGGTCGTACGACGCCTCCCGCGAGGCCGAGTTCAAGACCTACGCCTACATCCGCATCCGCGGGGCCGTCCTCGATGAGCTGCGGGCCCGCTCGTGGGTGCCCTCGGCCGTGCACGGGCAGATCCGCGCGGTGGAGGCGGCGTACCAGCAGGCGGCGTCGCGGCTGGGGCGGCCGCCGGATGACGAGGAACTCGCCGCCGAGGCCCAGATTCCCGTGGGGCAGCTCTACCGGCTGCTGGAGGAGGCGAGGCGGCAGCACTTCCTGTCCATCCACGGGGTGGCGGGGGACGCCCCGGCGGGCAGCGCCAACGGCCCGCTGGCGATCGTCGATCGCGCCCCGGGCCCCGACGCCGCCGTCGAGCGGCAGGAGGTCGCCGAACGCCTCGCCCTCGCCCTCGGGGAACTCACCGAGCGCGACCGCATGCTGATCCTGCTGTACTACGAGCGCGACCTGACCATGAAGGAGATCGCCGAGGTCCTCGGCGTGACGGAATCCCGCGTCAGCCAGCTCCACGCCGCCGCCGTGTTCAAGCTGGCCATGAGAATGAGGAGCCACGCATGAACTCCCCGATCGACGGCGCGCACGACATCCCCCCGCTGAACCCGGCGACGCAGTACTCGGACTCGTCGCGGCAGTCCGACGCCCAACGCCGCCGCCAACGCCGCCCCGTCCCCAAAAAACCGCTCCCGGCCCCAAAGCCCGAGCCGGTCGAGCAGGACACCCCGCCCCCGCTCGACGACGACGAGCAGTCCTCGCTCGATATCCTGGCCTGACCCAGACGGAGAGTCCCCTGTCATGATGCCCACACACGGTCTTCTCAAACGCAGCCACGTGCGGATGGACGAGCACCCGGTGGCGGTTGGCGGCCCCCCGGCCCCCCGCGCCCCCGCCCGCTCCCCCGCCCCCCCCGAACCCAACGCCCCCGCTCTCGCCGAGGCCCGCATCGTCGAGCAGACCCCCGACGGGGCCGTCGTCGAGGTCCGCTGCCCCTGCGGGCAAACCCTCCGCCTGCTGTGCCTGTTCGATCCGAAATGAGCCCTTGCGCAGGAGATGCAACAATGAAACGCCTCGTATACCTGTTCCTGATCCTCCCGATCCCGATGCTGGCCGGCTGCGATGGAACCATGATGGCGATGAATGCCCCGCGGACCGCCCCCGCCCCCGCGCCCGCCCCCGAGCGGGGGACCGCCCCGTATCAGCCCCGCGTGGCCGTCCAGCCCGAGCCCGGCGCCGAGCCCGACTCCGCCGTCGATCGCGCCCTGCTCTACGCCGACAAGTACATGCAGGAGTCCGAACGCTGCGAGAAGCTCCGCGGGGAGATCCGCACCCTCGAGGACCAGCGGCAGGCGGACCGGAAGACCATCGACACCCTCCGCGCCGAACTCGCCGCCGCCCAGCAGGAACTCGACCAGGCCAACGCCATGATCCGCGAGATCAACACCGAACTCAAGCAGTGGAAGCAGGACGTTCTGGGCTTCCGCAACGACATGCTCGCCGCCCAGGAGGCCCAGCTCCGCGGGATCAACATGATCCTCAAGGTCGTGGGCTACAGCGCCCCCAAGACCACCGCGGCCCTCCCCGGCGCCCAACCCCCCGCCCAGGACCCCGCGGGGGACTCCCAGGCTCCATCCAATACCCTCGACGGAGCGGATGACGAGGAGACGGAGTGATGCACGACCACGCGCGAAGGGAATCCGTCTCCCCCAAGCCCCCCGGCGGGGCGGGGAGGAGACGCGGGAACCCCGATGCGTCCGCCGCTCCGCGGTCCTCCCTCCGCGTCGTGGCGGTGGGGTCGTTGCTCCTGCTGCTCATCGGCTGCACCGAGCCCGCGCCCACGCGCGGGCAGTGCGTGGGGTTCTACCTGGCCCCGGGGGCCCCGCTGCAGTGCATCGGGCGGGTGGCCTTCGTGGAGCTGCGGGACCCGCTGCGGGCGCCCGAAACCTCCGCCCAGTTCACCGACGCCATCGCCCGCGCCCTGCGCGACCGGAGGCTGTTCAGCCTCCGCGTCGTCCACGCCGACCAGCCCGAGTGCGAGGGCCTGCCCCTGTCGAGCCCCGAGGGGCTGTCGCTCGCCGACATGGGCCGCATCGCCAGGCAACTGCACTGCGACGCGGTGCTGTTCGGGACGCTCTCGGACTTCCAGCCCTACCCGCACATGCGGGCGGGGCTGCTGCTGCACCTGGTGGACCTGCGGAACGGGTCGCTCGCCTGGGGCGTGGACCACGTCTGGGACACCCAGGACCGCGCGGTCATCGGGCGGATCCAGCGGTTCCACGAGACCGAGCAGCGGGAGGGCTACGGGCCCGCCGAGTGGGAGATGAGCCTCCTGAGCCCGCGGGCGTTCCAGCGGTTCGTCGCCCACGAGGTCGCCGGCACCCTCCCCCCCGCCCCCCCGTGCCCCACCGACGACCCCGTTGCCGGCGAGTAGGGAAATGGTGTAAGATTTTGACGTCAAGGGCCTCAAGTCCGCGGCGATTGCCTCGACAATAGGGACAGCCGACTTGGACAGGGAGCGGTACACGTGCGAATCAACGGAAACAACGGATACGAACCCAACCTCCTGCCGACGGGATTGCCCGACTCCCCGCGGACGCCACGCCCCGTGCCCGCCTCCCCCGCCGCCCCCGAGGGCGTGCGGCCGGAACTGAGCACCGAACTCCAGAACTACCTGGAGAAGGCCCACGGCGCCGAAGAGGTGAACCGGCAGGCGGTGGAGGAGGCGAAGGCCCTCGTCCGCGCGGGGACGCTCGACACCCCCGAAGCGCGCCGCCGGGCCGCCGAGTCCCTCCTCTCCCTTGGCATGTAGCACACGTCGCAAGCCCCTCCTCCGACGGTAGGCTCCTCGCGAGCCGGGAACCAGGGACCAGGAACCGGGAACCGGGAACCAGGAACCAGGAACCAGGAACCAGGAACCAGGAACCAGGAACCAGGAACCAGGAGCCAGGAACCAGGAACCAGGAACCAGGAACCAGGAACCGGGAGCCGGGAACCAGGAACCGGGAACCGGGAGCCGGGAACCGGGAACCAGGAACCGGGAACCGGGAGCCGGGAACCGGGAACCGGGAGCCGGGAACCGGGAGCCGGGAACCGGGAGCCGGGGAAAAGGGGACTGGCTCCGGAGCGGCATGCTGTTCGCCGCGCAGGTGCCTGTCCCCTTTTCCCCCCCAAAAAACTCGCCGGCGCACCCCGCAGAAGCTCACGCAAAGGCGTAAAGGCCCAAGAAGCTCACGCCAAGGCACCCAGGGGAAAAGAAGCCCCGACAGAAGGGGATTCCGCAGATTCCAGGATTGCGCAGATTGGGGTATGCGCATGCGCGGAGGGTGGGGTCTCGACGCAACGCACCGCCCCGGACTTGCCCGCGGCCCATGCCCACGGGGCGCAGTACAGCCCCGTGGGACGGTCTGAGCGACCGGATCGCCTCCGTCCCACGCGCGACCCTCGCACAGAGGACTCTCCATCGGGCCTCCCCGGTTGCCCCGCATCTGCCTGCGGGACCGGGACCGCCCGGTCGTCCCGGGCCGTCCCACGGGACCGCCCCGTTGGGGCTTGTCCCGTGGGCATGGGTCGCGGGCGAGTCCGGGACCGTGCGGTGGTTCGGGCTTCGTCCCTCGACGCCGCGCACCGTCTCTTCCGCGGATTCTTACCCATCTTCACAGAATCCGCTCAAGTCTTCCCGGGGACTCTCGATAAACGATAACGCATGGGCGCGTGACGCCCAGCAGCGGCCCGGCGTGCGGGTCGCAGACGCGGCCGGCGGCGTGCGCCGGTCCGCGGAACACTCTTTGAAGGGAGAAGCAGATGCTGTCAGTTAAGAACAACCTTATGGCCGAGAACACGTCGCGACACCTGGGCCGGGCCTATAGCAGCCTGTCCCGTTCGGTGGAGCGTCTGTCCAGCGGCCTCCGCGTCGCCAGTGCCAAGGACGACGCGGCGGGCATGGCGGTTCGTGAGCTGCTGCGTGCGGACATCGCCGTTCTGAACCAGGCGACCCGCAACGGCAACGACGCGATCTCGATGCTGCAGTCGGCTGAAGGCGCCCTGGGCGTCATCGACGAGATCATGGTGCGTATGCACACCCTCGCCGAGCAGGCCTCCACCGGCACGTACTCCACCGAGCAGCGCGAGATGATGAACAACGAGTTCCAGCAGCTCGCCAACGAGATCACCCGCATCTCGGCGACGACGGAGTTCAACGGCCAGAACCTGATCAACTCCGGCACCTCCAGCTACGACGTACACCTCGGGTCCAACACCGCCTCGCACAAGATCACGATGGCGGCGGCGGACATGAGCGCCGCTGGCCTGGGCATCTCGGCCGTCACCTCCAACGCCGTCTTCTCGACCTACGTGTCGGATGAAACGGCGAACTGGGCCAACGTTACCACCGGCGGGGACTTGACCTTTACGTTCGCCACGGACGGGGCGATCACGGTCACCCTGGGCGTCGCCAATCACTCGATGGCGGCTGTCCGCGACGCGATCAACGCCGCCGCCTCCTGGGACGCCGCGAAGATCGTCACCGACAGCGAGACGGGCCTGAAGACCCTGAAGGTCGTCGGTGAGACCGCCGGGGCCGGTAACGACGTGACGGTCGGTGTCGGCACCCTCGTGTTTGGCGCCGGCGCCGACTTGGCGCAGACGAGTTGGACTCGGACGCAGGGCAGCGGTACCGGCCAGAAGATCGACACCGCCAGCGACGCCGAAGCCGCCCTGACCGCCCTGGGCACGGCCGTCATCGAGAAGGACAAGGTCCGTGCCCGTTTCGGATACCTGATGAACCGCCTCGAGTCGTCCGTCAGCGTCATCCAGGTCCAGAGCGAGAACCTCCTCGCCGCCGAGTCGCGCATCAGCGACGTCGACGTCGCCAGCGAAATGGCGATCATGACCCGCAACCAGGTCCTCGCCCAGGCCGGCGTGAGCATGCTCGCCCAGGCGAACCAGCTGCCGCAGATGGCCCTGCAGCTCCTCCGCGGCTAAGACCCGCGACCGCCCACGGATGGGCACCTGAACGCATGAAGCACCCGGGGCACTGGCCGCCAACGAGCGGCCGGTGCCCCGGCTTGTTTTCTTCACATTCCCTCAAGTTTGTCTCCGGCCTCTCGATAATGCGGGAGAGGACAGGACCGTCGCGGAGGTCGCGGCGGGCGAATGGAGCAGAGCGATGGCAGGCAATCTGGCACTGGCGGGCATCCACACGGGCATCGACACCGACGCCCTGGTCTCCGCGACCATGGAGCTGAAGCGCCAGCGCCTCTACCGCATGCAGCGCAAGAGCGCCGTGTACTCCGCCCGCCGCACCGCCTACACCGAGATCGAGCAGTGGGTGACGAAGTTCCGTGACCGCGTCGCCCAGACCCGCTCCGCCTCCCACCTCCGCGGGGCCGCGGGCACCACGAGCAATAGCGGCGTGCTCACCGTCTCCGCCGCCGACGGGGCCATCGAAAGCTCCTACGGCGTCCTCGTCAACCAGATCGCCACCGCCGAGCGCAAGACGCACGAGGGCGTGGCGTCCATGGACACGCTGGTGGGGGCAGGGCAGTTCGTCTACACCTACAACGGGACCACCCGCACGCTGTACACCACCGACACCACCACGCTCGAGGGCCTCGTCACCCTCATCAATAACGACGCCTCCAACCCCGGCATACACGCCAGCGTCCTGCAGTACGAGGTCGACCCCGACCACAAGTTCCACCTCGCCCTCAGCGGGAAGAACTCCGGCAGCGACTACACCATCGCCGTCGAGGCGGGCACGGACCTGGCGGCCTTCGCGGCCGATAGCTTCCAGATCACCCAGACCGCGCAAAACTCCCAGGTCCGCGTGGACGGATACCCCGCCGGGGCGTGGATCGAGCGGAGCGGCAACACCATCAGCGACGCCGTCCCCAACGTCACCCTCGAACTGGTCTCCACGGGCGAGGCGACGATCTCCGTCCGCCGCACCCGCCTGACCATCGAGGAGGACATCGAGGACATGGTGGCCATCTACAACGGCATGATGGAGCGGATCGAGTCGCAGACCGGCTTCAACAAGGAGACGGGACGGGGCGGGCTGCTGCAGGGCGACATCACCGTCACCAGCGTCACCGGGCAGATCCGCCCGCACCTGACCGGTTCGGTGGCGGGGTTCCTGGGGAGCACGGACAGCTTCACCATGCTGTCGGACCTCGGGGTGGAGGTCGACCGCTTCGGGAAGCTCACGCTGGACCTCTCAAAGTTGCGGGCGGCGCTGGACAAGGATTACGACGGCGTGGTCGAACTGCTCACCGCCGACCGCCTGGGGTCCACCGGCAGCAGCTACTTCCAGTACAACAGCGCCCTCGCCGCCACCCGCGCCGGCAGCTACGAGGTCGAGGCCGACTTCGACGCCCTGGGAACCCTCACGGGAGCCCGCATCCGCGGCAAGGGCGAGACGGAGTGGCGGACGGCGGCGATCAGCGGCAGCGTCATCACGGGCGCGGCGGGTTCGGCCGAGCAGGGCCTCGCCCTCACCGCCGTCTGGGACGGATCGAGCGCCACGCAGAGTTCCACCGTGCAGGTCCGCGAGGGGGCGGCGGCGGCGATGTACGACACCGTCTACGATATTCTCAGCCCCCTCAGCGGGGTGTTCGTGAACGCCCGCAACGGCATCGATTCGGCGGTGCGGGAGCTGAACGACTACATCACGCAGGAGCAGGATCGGCTGGCGAAGCAGGAGCAGCGGCTGAGGGCTCGCTTCGCCCGCATGGAGGGCGCCCTCGCGCAGCTTGATTCGATGAACGCGGCCGTCAGCAGCATGGTCCAGTCCCTCAGCGCCAACAGCAAGTCGCAATAGCCCGCCCAAGGGAGACGCAGTCATGAACGGAATCACCGCCTACCAGGAACACGCCGTCACCACCCAGTCGCGGGGGCAGATCGTCGTTCTGCTCTACGAGGGGGCCATCAAGTTCCTCCGCCAAGCCATCCGCGAGATGGGCGCGGGGAACATGATCGAGAAGGGACGGCTGATCAACAAGGCGACGGAGATCATCATCGAGCTGTCCGTGAGCCTGAACATGGAGGCGGGGGGCGAGATCGCCGAGAACCTCCGCGCGCTGTACACGTTCATGGGCGAGCAGCTCGTCCGCGCGAACTACCACCGCGATCCGCGGATGATCGAGGACGTCATCGAGCTGCTGGAGGAACTCCTCCAGGGCTGGCGAGCGGTCGCGGACTGACCCGCCGCCCGGGGACGGGAAATCCGAAATCCGAAGCTCGAAATCCGAAACAAAGCCGAAATCCGAAATGCCAATGACCAAAACACCCGGCTCGTGAAGGCATCTGAGTGTTCAGGCGCGTTCACGAGCCGGGCGTTTCTGTCATTCGGATTTGCCGTTTTGAATTTGTTTCGGATTTCGTGCTTCGAATTTCGGATTTCCCGAAGGCCGTTACTTCTGCTCCTCGGGCTTCTGGACCTTCGCGTCCTCGCCGACCCCGCGGATGGCCCAGCGGGCGAAGCGCATGCGGACGTTGTTCTGCTCGTCCACCTTGACGACGACCTCGTCATCGCGGACCTCGATCACCGTGCCCACGATCCCCCCGATGCTCGTCACCTTGTCGCCCTTCTTCAGGGACCCGAGCATCTCCTGCCGCTTCTGCTCCTGCTTCTTCCGCGTGCGGGAGTTGAGGACGAACAGCAGGATCATCCCGCCCAGCAGGACCAGAAGGAACAGGCCCTGCTGGTTGAACAGGCCCCCGCCCGGAGGGGTCTCCGCGACCTCCTCGCCCTCCGCGCCCGCGGGCGGGGCGTCGGGCGCCTGTCCGGGCTCGCGCGGAGCGATGGCCGGGCCCTGCTCGG
Source organism: Phycisphaerae bacterium (assembly GCA_041687095.1). GTDB lineage: Bacteria > Planctomycetota > Phycisphaerae > SM23-33 > SM23-33 > JAWLCQ01. Next base: position 51,684 of record JAWLCQ010000008.1, read on the forward strand.
GCGCCGGGGACTCGTAGGTCGGCGTGTCGGGAGTGGGGGCGGGGGCGTCGTCCTGGGCGAACGACGGGCTCACGGTCACAACCGTCAGCAGCAGCAGGGCGGCGGACATCGTCAGCAGGCGGTAGTTCCGCATGGTCAGTCTCCTCTCGCGCAATCGCGTCTGGGCCTTCAGATCAGTCTATGGCCCCCGCACGGGGCTGGGGGCGAATCGAGAGATTGTGCACGGTTGCGCCCCCTCGCGTCAAAGGCATTTCCCGGGCCGCGTGTCCTTGCTTGGCAAGCGGACCTCCGCACGTTACCCTCCCCGCACCCGAACAAGGAGTCCGCCCATGTGGAAGGTGCAGCCGATCGCCGATGACTTCGTGACGCTCTTTGAGTCCCCCGACCTTCAGCGGGTCTTCTGCTACAGCCCCGGCCTCGCCCGGCTGGACTCGGGGAGGCTGGTGGCGACGATCGACCTCGGGGGCCCCGGCGTGGCCGACCTCGCCGGCCCCCACGCCGACGCCCACGACTGCCACCGAACCTGGCAGGGGCGGATCTTCACCTCCGACGACCACGGGCGGACCTGGACGCACCGCGGGTCCTTCCCGTTCCTGCACGCGAGGCCCTTCGCGGCGGGCAAGAGCGTCTACGTCCTCGGGCAGGGGGGCGACCTCAAGATCGTCCGCAGCGACGACGGGGGCGAGACCTGGGGCGAGGCCCACCGCCTCACCGAGGGCGAGCGCTGGCACCAGGCGCCGTGCAACGTGGCGTACGGCAACGGGTGCGTGTACCTCGTCATGGAACGCCGCCCCACCAGCGACATCCGCACCTGGTGCGTGGGCGACATGTGCCCCGTCCTCCTGCGCGCGCCCGTCGAGGCCGACCTCACCCGCCGCGAGAGCTGGACCTTCGCCTCCGAACTGTCCTTCCGCGACACCATCCCCGCCGTCGAGACCGACCCGGCCATCGACTTCGTGCCCATCCCGTTCTACCCCAGCCCGTACCCGCTGGGGACGAACGTCGCCCCCGGGCGCAACTGCGCCCCCATCGGGTGGCTGGAGACCAACGTCGTCCGCTTCACCGACCCCAACCACCTGTGGCACGACCCCGAGGGGCGGACGTGGCACCTGTGGATGCGGGCGCACACCGGCGGGACGGGATTCGCCGCCGTCGCCAAGGTCGTCGAGGACGCCCCCGGGCAGGGCGCCATGACCACCATGCTCCAGACCGTGCCCTCCGGGAAGACCGCCCTGTTCGTGCCCTGCCCGGGCGGGCAGATGAAGTTCCACATCCTGCACGACGAGGTCACCGGCCTGTACTGGCTGCTCAGCACGCAGGCGACGGACAGCATGCACCGCCCCGACGCCCTGCCCCCCAACCGCTACAACCTGCCCAACAACGAGCGCCGCCGCCTGCAGTTGCACTTCTCCCGCAACTGCATCGACTGGTGCTTCGCCGCCCTCGTCTCCGTCGGGCCCACCGAGGTCGCCTCCCGCCACTACGCCAGCATGGTCATCGACGGGGAGGACCTGCACGTCCTGTCCCGCAGCGGCGACGAGCGGGCCAGGACCGCCCACGACGGGAACCTCATCACCTTCCACACCGTGCGGAACTTCCGGGGCCTGGCGTACTGACGGGGAGAGGCGCCAGGAAACAGGGACTAGGGAATAGGCACTAGGGAATAGGCACTGGCGCTGCGGTGAGGGATGGTTGGCCGGGTGCCAAGTATCGGGTGTCGGGTATCGGGTGTCGGGTATCGGGTGTCGGGTATCGGGTATCGGGTGCCACGGCTGCGCCGTCTGCAGCCGTGCCGTCAGAGAGACACGGCTGCAGACGGCGCAGCCTTGGCGGAGACGGGAGCAACCACGTCCAATCGACACTGCCTGCGAATGATCTGGGATGCGCATGCCCGGGGCGGAGCCGCCGGATCCCTCTGGTGTCCGGGGTCGCGGCGCGGTTCAATGGGGCGGGGCGGGGCAGCCGCGCCCGCCCCCGCGGGAGCGATACCATGTCCAGGGATGCGTCGGAGCAAGCGGTTGCCCGATTCGCGGCGGTGCACGGTGCGAGTGGGGCGGGTGGTGGCGAGGGGGTTGTGCTTCCGCCGCCACGGCTCGGGCTCCGTTGCGGGGCCTGGATGGGCGGGGCCCCGACCGCCCGCAAGTGCAGGATGTGCCGAAACGCCCAGAACTCTGATCGAAAGCAGGTCGTCACATGCAGATTCGCCACGTGAATCCGACGGACGAACTGTACCCGGTGATGCTCCAGCGGTTCCCGAGCACGGCGAGGTACATCGCGGACCCGCAGGACCCGGGGGACTACCACTTCTTCGCGGCCGTCGAGGGCGAGCACGGGGTCATCGGGGGGGCGGTGCTGGACCTCGGGCCGCTGCGGTTCGGCCCGCTGGCGGAGATGACGGTGGGGTTCCTGGAGAACATCGAGGTGGACGAACCCTTCCGCCGCCGGGGCGTGGGGCGGGCGCTGCTGGAGGCGGTGCTGGGGTTCGCGTGGCGGTGGGGGGCGCAGAACGTCCGCTGGACCGTCGACTGGGCCAACGCCCCCGGCGTGGCCTTCTACGCCGCCTGCGGCGTCGGGGTCATCCCCGAGGGCGACAGCCCCCAGACCGCCGAACCCTACTACACCCTGGTGGCCGTCAACCCCCAACGCCCCCACGCGGGGCATGGGCACGGGCAGGCGGGGGCGACCTGTGCTCCGGAGGCGGGACGACCTGACACGCCGCGGCAGTAGCGGTTGGGGGTGGTTGCTGCGCTGCGCAAACCACGGCGCCCGGCTTGCCGGTTCGGCGGCGCGGGCGTAGGATCAGGCGGCTGCGGTCGGTGGAACCGGTCCGGGATGGCCCCGGCCGGGGGAGAGCACGACCGTCAACCAACGGGAGACGCCATGACGCAGTTGCCCCAGCCTTCGGCCGCCCTGATCCCTCCGCCCAACCGCCGGGAACTCCGGCGGATCGCCGTGCGCCAGAAGGTCATTCTCGCCTGCATCCTCGTCTATGTTCCAGCCCTGGTCCTGGCCTACGTGCTTTCGATGACGCCCGTGTTGCTTCCGGGCCTTGCCGTGCTGGCAGCCATGGTGGTCGGTACGGTATTCGTTTTCCTGCTTGCGATGGAACTGTACGGCAGCGTGGTCGGGGCCATGCTGGGAATCCTGACGCTGTTGCCCCTGGTCGGGCTGATCGCGCTGCTCATCGTGAACAGCAAGGCCACGGCGATTCTGCGGGCGGGCGGCGTCCGCGTGGGTCTGCTGGGGGCGGATATGCGGGGGCTGTGAACCCGGCTGGTTTCGATGCGTTGCCCTGCGCTCGTCCATCGTCTGCATCCTCAGAACCGGCAGGCCAACCTGACGACGTCACAGAGAAACGTCATCCGGGAACTGCTGCTTCGCTGATGCGGACGCGCTTGCTTTGCCTCCTCTCGCGGGGCACACTCATCGGCCCGATTCAACGAGAGGAGCGAGATGGCAGCGATCGTACTGTGCTGGATGGCGGCGGTGAGCGTGGGGATCCTGGCGGTGCTGTACTTCCCGCTGGGGTTTCGGCAGATCGTGCCGGGGTGCAGCCCGCCCCCGGGCTACTGGTGCCGCCGGCTGATGCTGAACCTGCTGGAGAACAACCTGGGGATGGTGCTCAACGTCGCGCTGGCCGTCGCGGCGGCGGCGGCGATGACGCAGGGCGTGGCGTGGCGGTGGTGGCTGGTGGCGGGGGCGGCAAGCGTGGACGCGGTATACTGCCTGCTCATTGTCGGGTTCACCCCGCGGGACGCATGGCACGCCCTGCCGACGGGCATCGCCCTGGTGGAGTATGGGTTGGCGGCGGGCTGGGCGGCAGCGTCTGCCTGGAACGTAGCAGGATAGGGTGCACGACCGTATCTGCTCCCCACCGGCCCCGTGCCGGTGGTAAGCGGCTATCGACTACAGCGGCGGCCCCGTTCCATCCCCTTCTTCCTCCTGCTCCCCACCGACCCTGCGTCGGTGGTAAGCTGGCTCCTCACTGCGGGAGGTCCCACAGGGCCCCCACGAACAGGAGGCGTTGCTCGTCCCTCCCGTAGTCGATAGCCGTTTGAACCACCGACGCGGGGTCGGTGGGGGAAAGAAGAAGAGATAGGTCCGTGGGGGCGTGCGAGTAGTCGGTAGCCGCTTACCACCGACGCGGGGTCGGTGGGGAGGCAGGGGGCGCTGGCCGTCTCTAACAACCCTCCCGCACCAGGCGAAGAGCTGCCTCTCCTCCATCTGTGTAATCCCAAAAATCTGTGCAATCCCTTTCTCTCCCCTTGCTCTGGCCGGGCGCCACGGCGCGGTTCACTGCGCAGATACGGTCGTGCACCCAGCAGGACAGGAACCGTTGAATTCACTGCGACGTATGAAGACAATACACAGGCGGTGCCCCTTAACCGGACGGCCAACGTTACGTTTACCCAGGGGAGGCGGTGAGATGCCTGAGATCTGCCGATTCTTCGGCATTATCATCCGAAGGATTGGGCTCGGGCTCGGACCGGCCAAGAGGTCAGGAAGATCAAACCTCTGGATTGAGGTGGCAGATGTGGCAGTTGAATGACGTCGTGAACATCGAGTACCGAGGGGGGTACATCTACCGCGTCCGCTTCGACAACGGTCTGGAGGGGGATGTGGATTTCTCCGAATACATCGGCCAAGGCCCTGTTTTCGAGCCGCTTGCAGATTCCACGTTCTTCCGGAAGGCCCGCATCGAGGGTGGGACCATCGCGTGGCCGAATGGTGCGGACATCGCTCCCGAGACGCTCTATGCGAAGGTGGAAGCAGTGAACTTGAGCCCCGCCGACGCAGAATCGAAGCGGTAGACGGTCTGCCTCCGTCCATCCATGCAGCCCAGCCACACCCACATGCAACCGATCCACTCCCTCGACGACCCGCGGGTCGCGGCGTACCGCAACCTCAAGGACCGCGACTTCGCCCGCGAGGGCGTGCGCTTCATCGCCGAGGGCGAGTACGTCGTGCGGCGGCTGCTGGAGAGCGGGTGGGGGGTCGAGTCAGTCCTGGCGGCCGAGGCGAAACTCGGCGCTGTCGCCCCGCTCGTCCCCGCGGGGGTTCCGCTGTACGCCGCGTCGCGGGAGACGGTGAGCGGCATTGTGGGGTTCGAGTTCCACCGGGGCGTGCTGGCCATCGGCCATCGCCGCCCCGCACCGTCGGTGGCGGACCTCGCGCGGACGTGGGGGTCGCGGGTGACGCTGCTGGTCCTGCCCGAGATCACCAACACCGAGAACCTCGGGGCCCTGTTCCGCATCGCCGCGGGGTTCGGGGTGGACGGGGTGATCCTGGGCGAGCGGTGCTGCGACCCGCTGTACCGCCTGTGCATCCGCGTCTCCATGGGCACGGTCTTCCGCCTGCCGATCGCGCGGTCCGACGACGTGACGCGCGACCTGCGGGCGCTGCGGGACGCGCACGGGGTGGAGCTGGCGGCGGCGGTGCTGGACGACGACGCCGTCCCCCTGCCGCAGTGCCCGCGCGGGGAACGCCTGGGGCTGCTGCTGGGCAGCGAGGCGCACGGCCTCGCCGCCCAGCACGTCGCCCTGTGTTCTCGCAGGGTGACGATCCCGATGCGGCTGGGCACGGACTCACTGAACGTCGCGGTCGCGGCGGCGGTGATGCTGTACGAGTTCACGCGGTGAACTCAGCCGCATTCCACGCAATCCTCGCGCGGGTGCCGTGGTTTGCGCAGCGCAGCAACCACGTCCAACCGACAGTGCGTGGTAATTGCCTGGGATGCGTATCAGCCGCCGTCGTCCGTGTCCTCGATCTCGATCGTGCCGGGCCGGATCTTCGTCTCCCCGTCCTCCTCGTAGACCTTCATGCAGCCCGACAGCGTCGGGCCCAGCACGCACAGGAGGAGCGTCAGGATGTACGCCAAGCGTCGGAGCATGGTGGGTTCCCCGTTTCCGCGGTCAGTTGACCTTGATCGTGCTGTCTCCGACCTCGCTCTCGATCTGCGGATCGTCCTCGGCGTCGCCGCCGACTTTCACGCACCCCATCGACGCCGTCGCCACCGTGAACGACAGCACCAGCAGCAGCATCGCCAGAATCCTCTTCAACATGGCGTTTTCTCCTTTGCCCTTTTTCCGTCGGCCTGTCGGCCGATGCGGCGGGTCGCGTGAGCCTCGTCGCTCGCGGGGCTCCTCCCCGCACCCGGGCCGCCGACCCCGGCCTCTTGCCCGGTCAAAAGGATTCTATGCGCCTCAGGAAAGGTCCTGAGCTTTTTCCGCTCAGGCGGGGGGGGAGGGACGGACGCCGCCGGGACCGAACGGCTCCCGTAACGCTGCCGCGGAGGCGCTGTGGACGTTCCAGGACGTTGGGGGTCGGGCAAGGGCAATCGCAAAGTCGCCTGGGACATCCTTTGGAGTGCGGTGGCGAAGACACCGCTTTGGCTCGAATTGGCGAGAACGGGCCAAAGGGACGTCGCAGCCGCCGCGACCGAAGCACTCCCATAACGCTGCCGCGGAGGCGCGCCGCTCGTTCCAGGACGTTGGGGGTCAGGAGACCCCCAACGCTCGCGCTTGAACCACCGCTCGCGATTGGGGAGTTGCAGGCGCTTGGGGCGTCACACGCGCCCACCTCCTGCGACGGGGGTCCCCTGACCCCCGTCGTCCCGGAGGGGCGAGGGACGCGTCCGCGGTAGCGCCGTTGGAGCGCCCCCATCGCGGCGGCGGCCGCCGCGACCGAAGCGCCGCCATAACGCTGTCGCGGAAGCGCTCGTTGGCCTTCCAGGACGTTGGGGGTCAGGAGACCCCCAACGCACGCGCTTCGGGCTTCGCACGCGCTTCGGGCTTCGCAGGCGCTTCGGGCATCGCAGGCGTTTGGGGCATCGCACGCGTTTGGGGCATCGCAGGCGACTGAGGCGGCGCAGGCGACTGCACCCGTCGCCCGGCGGGG
>JAWLCQ010000009.1:0-57307 GCA_041687095.1 Phycisphaerae bacterium
CGCATCGGTCGCGGCGGCCCCCGCCGCGATGGGGGCGCTCCACCGACGCTGCCGCGGAGGCGTTCCTCACCCCTCTCGGACGCCGGGGGTCAGGAGACCCCCGGCGCAGGAGGTGTGCGAGGGGTGTAGAACAAGGCGGCCTCCTGCTCCGCGGCGTGTTCACTTCCCCGGATTCAGGAGCGAGTCGAGGATCCCGTCCAGCGCCCGCAGGGGGACGGTGCGGAACTGCGGTTTCTCCACCGTGCCCGTCACCCGCCACTCCACCATCTCGCGGACGATGCCCTGGACGAACTCCTCGGCGAGGCGGCTGATGCGGGGCATCTTCGTCGGGGGCCCGGCCAGGAAGACCAGGTCCAGCTTGCCCGTCGCCATCTCCATCGTCCCCGAGCCCAGAAACGACGTCCCCTCGCCCACGAGGTAGATCTCCTGGAAGATCAGCCGCCCGTCGCGCAGGTGGTACGTCAGGTAGGCCTCCTGGAAGATCCAGCCCTGCGGGAGGCCCAGGTAGATCACGTTCAGCATGTCCAGGAGGATGGGCATGCGAACGAGCTTGGCCTCGGTGATGACGATCTGGCCGGCGGCCTGACGCTCGGGCTTGGGCCCCTCGGTGGCCGTCACCTCGATCGTCCCCGACAGCCGCCCGGCCACGTCGCGGCGCTCGTTGGGGTCGGTCACGCCGGCGTTGATGAGGTCGGCGAGGTCGATGCGGTCCATCGACATCCGCATGCCGTACTCCACCGGGTCCGAGAGGCGGACCTCGGCGAATCCGGCCAGGCGCCCGCCGTGGACCTTGCCCACGAGATCGCGAATGCCCACGATGGACGTGCCGGCCGCCTTGGCCACCCGCCCCTTCACCTCGGTGAGGCGGCGGCCGCCAAGGGCGAGGCTGTCCAGGGCGATCTCGGACTCCACGACCATCCCGTCCGCGGTCTGACCGGCCGTGCCGCGCAGGCGGCCCGAGAGCTTGCGGCGGCCGACGAGGATATCGAAGTCCGCGTCGTGCAGGTGGGCCTCCCCGCGGAGCGACCACCACCACGCCGGGCCCTCCTCCCCCGCCCCCGCCGGCTGCGTTGGCGGAAGCGCGCCGGGCGCCGGCGCCGCGGGCCGCCACAGGTGCAACTGCTCCAGGTTCGCGTCCATCGTCCCGCCCGGCTGCAGCGTCGCCAGCGCCGGCAAGTCGATCCGCCGCAGCGCCGCGACGAGGTCCTCGTTGACCGGGACGTTCGTCGCCCGCACGGACAGGTTCACGTCCTGGGCTCGCTCCCCGAGTTGGATCTCTCCGTTCAGAACGATCTCGGTGTTCCCGTCCCTCGCCGCGAAGTCCCGCAGCACCACCTTCTCCGCCGTCGCCACCGCCTCCCCCCCCGTCCAGCGCAGCGGCAGGGGGAAGTCGCGGTAGCACATGACCATCGATCGCGGACGCAGCGCGACCTCGTAGGACTCGTGGTTCGGGTCCTCCGGGGGCCGGAACCGCACGTGGAACCCCACATCCGCCACCCCCGCCGGGGCAAACTCCTCCCACGCCGTCCGCACATACTCCGGGACGGCCGTGGCGAGGTTGGCGTCGAACGTCAGGTCGCGGGCCTCGAACCGCAGATCCGCCCCCACGCGCCCTTCGTACAGGTAGACCTCCCCGTGCCCTTCCGTCGTCGTCTGTCCCTGGCGGCCGCGGAAGTCGCGCACGACGACCCGATGCGGCGTGATGTCCATCGTCGCCGACACGTCCGACATCGTGTACGGGAAGCCCTCGAACGTCATCTCCCCCCCCGCCATCCGCACGAACACGTCGTAGTCCACCTTCCCGTTCTCGTGCGTCACGTGCGCGCGGACGCGCTCGGCGAGGCCCGAGGGGCGCAGCGTTCGCCACAACACCTCCCCCTCCTCCTTCAACGCCCGTTTCAGCCGCTCGTCCAGCGGCATCTTCTGGATGTCCACGGTGAGGTCCACCTTCACGTCCTTGGCGAGCCGGTGCGGAATCACCGTGCCGTTGACCAGCCACCGCGTCTGCCCCGACACGCTCGCCAGCGAATGGAGCCTCACCACCTCCGGGCGGTACTCGATCAGCCCCGAGACGTTCTCCAGGGGGTACGGGAACCCCACGAACTCGAACGACCCGTGCCCGTCGAGGTGGAGATCGACCTCGATCCGCTCCTTCGTGTCGGGAGTCTGGTCGACGCGAATCACCGCCGAAGCCCGCCCCCCGGGCTGCAGCAGGTCGAAGACCGCCGCGTCGTGCGGCGGCAGGGCCGCCCGCAACTCCCCATCCATGGGGACGTCGGTCGCCCGGATGTGGAAGTGCCGCCACCGCCCCTCCCGCCGCTCGTCGACGCTCCCGGCGATCTCGATCCGCCCGGTCCCGTGGCGGCCGGTGAGCTTCTCCACGGTCAGCTTCGTACCCTCAAAGGTGATCCGCCCCCACAGATCGTCCACGCGGTAGGGGAAGGAGCGTTCGGTGATGCTCACGCCCTTGGCGTGGATCGTGCCGTTGGCGTCGATCTCCCCGCTCTCGCCCCGCCGCAGCCGGACGTGGACGTCCCAGCGGCCCTGGGGCTGGAGGCCCTCGTGCAGGTACCGCAGCGTGCGGGCGAACTGCCCATGCGCGCCGGTGGGCGGGGGGATGACGGCGTCGGTGGCGCGGAGGTCCAGCGTGAACGGGGCGTTGGGGTCATAGCCCTGCGACTCCCCGCGAAGTTCGAACCGCCCGCCCCGCTCGTCCCGCCCGCTGACCCCGGCGATTCGCACCCCCCCGCGGGTAAACACCACCGTCCCGTCCACGTCCTGCAGCCGCACCCCTCCCTCCTCGTCCGGCAGGCGGAAGGCGACCTTCTGGAGGTGGGCGGTGAGCAGTTGGTGCTGCGGGTTGGAGGGGTCCCAGGTGGCGTCGACGCGGATCCGCCCCTCCACGCCGTACCGCCTCCGCCACTCCCCCACCCGCGCCGACAGCCCGCGCTCCATCCTCTCGGGCTCGATGCTCATCGACCCGCTCACCGTCCCCGTCCGCAGGTCTACCAGCAGCCGCCCGAAGATCGGAGCGTCGGTCTCAGCGGCGGGCTGCGTGGCGTCCTCGACCTCGCGCGGCAGGTCCTTCTGCTCCACCATGACGCGGTACTGCGCGGGCCCGTCGGGCACGGCCGACACGTTGATCTTCATGCGGTTGCGGCGGATGACGAACTGGTCGGAGACGTCGTTGAACTGGACGATGGCCTCGCGGACGGAGATCTCGGGCAGCGATAGCCCTCCCTCCGCGGGCGAGCGGGGCGCCTCGGGCATGGGCGAATCGCCCAGCAGGTCGAAGACGTTGTAGCGCTCGGTGTCGAGGTCCTTCTCGATGTTCACGACGGCATCGAGGCAGACGATCTGGGTGACGTCGAGGCGGGCCTCGAAGAACAGCCCCCGCGGGCGGTGCCGCAGCGTCACCAGCGAGGCGCTCAGCAGCGGGGACTCCCACTGGGGGAGGTAGACCTTCACCCCGCGCAGTTCCACGCCCCCGAACAGGCGGAACTTCGCCGACTCGATCTCCGCCGTCGCCCCCAGGCTCTCCAGGTACTCCTGCGCCAGCCGCCGCACCCGCCGCTCATTCGTCGCGTACCAGTACCCGTACACCGCCGTCACCAGCAGCGCCAGGACCAGCACGCTCGCGCTCCGCCGCCGCGGGGATACGTACACCCACGACCGACGCCGCCGGACCGGACGTTGCTCGGTGATCGTCTGCAGCAGACCCATGACGCTCCAGGCTCAGAGTACCCACGTTGCGGCCGCATGCCCGCGCACCGGCGGCACCCGGCGATTATACCCCGCCGCAACCCCCGGATTCGATGAACGTTTGTAACCGTTCACGGGACAGCGCCTTGGTGTGGGTGCCACCCTCAAGCCGCGGTTGTTCGCGGCTTGGGGGTGCTGTCGCCCCCGGCCGTGGCACCCCGTGAACGGTTACGAACGTTTACGTTCCGCCAAGACCGTCGCCGGGATCGCGCTTGGCCTTCGCCCGCGGGGGGCGAAGGCCGAGGTCATCGGCGGCGGCCTCGACGGCCCCCGCCACGGCCGCCCCCGTCATCGCCGCCTCCCAGTGCAGCAGCACACCGCTCCTGCGCGTCGAACTCACGAGGTACTGGCTGAGCAGGCCGATCCGCATCCGCTCGGGCGGACCCACCGGGCGATCCTCCCCCCCCAGCGCCCCCATCCGCTGCAGCAGCGCGTCGGTCGGCCCGGGCGGCGGGGGGTACGCCAGGGCGTGAGGCCCGTCCACGGTCCCGCGGTCGACGAGGAAGACCCGGGCCTCCTGGCGGGTCCCGCCGGGCTCAATCGCGAGGTACTGGAACTCCCGCCCGCGGCGGACGTGGGCGTAGTCGCTCTGGTCGAACTCCCCGAGCCGGTCGAGCCGGGCCTTGAGGCTGGCGGCGACCTCGAAACGGAGCGTGGCGGCGGCAGCCTGCATGCGTCGGCGAAGCTCGTCGCGCAGGGGCCGGCGATCCCCCCCCGCGAAGCGCACCGCATTCTCGACGGTCCGGCGGTAGTCGTCCGCGGAGATGCTCCCGTCGCACGGGGCGAGGCACTTGCCCATCTGGCCGTAGGCGCAGCGAGGGGCGTTGGGGGCGCGGCGGAGGCACTGCACGTCGCGGCAGAGGTCGAAGGCGTCCTGGAGGCCTTCGACGAACCGCTCGGCCGAGCGGCCGCTGGGGAAGGGCCCGAAGTACTGCCCGCCGGCGGCGAAGACCTCGCGGGTCCGCTGGAAGTACGGGTAGGGGTCGGCGAGGTTCACGTGCACGAAGACCGCGGGCTTCCAGGCGACGAGGCGGTGGGCCTCGCGGGGGAAGAAGCGTTCGGCGAGGCGGAGGTAGTCCAGATCGGCCTCGAAGTGGCTGGTGGACCGTTTCCAGTGGACGGCGCGGGTGATGGCGAGGAGGTCGGGGATCTTCGTCCGCTCCTCGGCGTCGGGGTCCTGGAGGCGTTTGCGGACGCGGGCGCGCATGTCGGCGGCTCCCAGGAGCACAATGGGTCTCCCGCCCTCGGCCGACAGCAGCACAACGCCCCGCTTGGCGGGGATGCGTGCGAAGAGTTCGTCACTGGGAGCGGTGTCGACCGCGACCTCCCCGTCGAACAGCGGGGGACTGGTTGCCTGGTTGCCTGGTTGATCGGAGGGAACGGCCATTCGCCCAGTATACCGCGAAGGGCAAGGGAGGGCACAGGGCGAGTCCCGGAGATCCCATGACTGATACGCATCCCCGCTGATTCATGCGCGGGTGCCGTGGTTTGCGAAGCGAAGCTAACCAATCAACCAGTCAACCGCCCGCTACAGCCACATGCCGGTGATCTTGCCCTCGTACACCATCTCGCCGTCGACGAAGGCCTGGGTGGCCCCGACGCAGCGGCGGGGGCGGAGTTCGACCATCTTGCCGATCATGAGGACGCGTTGGCCCGGCACGACGGACCCGCGGAAGCGGACCTCGTCCACGCCCGCGAAGCCCAGGAACTGGGATCGCTTCTCGACCACGCCCGCGTAGTAGCTCACCAGGTGCGCCGCCGTTTCGATCATCAGCACGCCCGGGAAGATGGGGCGCCCGGGGATGTGCCCCCGCGTCCAGAACTCGTCCGCCCGCACGTCGCGGTACCCCGCGCTGGTGCCGGACTCAAAGTCCACGAAGTAGATCCCGTCGAGTTGCTGGAACTCGAAGCGGTGCGGGCAGACATCGTAGATCATGTCCCGCGTGACGGTCACGCGGTCGTAATCGATCGTGGAGAGGTCGAACAGCGGTTTTGGGGGCATTGCTCGTTCCTGATTATTGACGTCTTAACAGGCGGGTTACCCTACCAACCGGGCGGGCGTGGGTCAACGGGGAATCACCGGGAGACCTGCTTGTAGAACCGATTGGCGAAAAACGATTCGCCCACCAGCAGCGCCAGCAGCCCCAGCAGGAGCGGGGTGCTCAGGTCGAGCGATTCGCTCACCGTCCGCTCGTCCCGCTCCAGGGAGGCCACGTCGGTCCCCACGAACGTGCGGCCCGCGGGGAACAGCCGCGCCACCTCCACCGCGTCGACGGGGGTCAGGTCGCTCTCGGCGGGGTCCACATTCACGCTGAAGCCCACCTCCTCCGTCCGCTCCTCCGTGCTGAAGCGGACCGTCCAGTGGCCGATGCGGTCGGGGAGGAGGGTGGCGGCGCGATCGGTGCGGGTGGTGACCGGGCGGTCCGAGTCGTCCCCGGGCCCGCGGACGGTGACGGCGCCGGTCTCGAACCCCGGGGGGATGGGGAGCACGACGGCCTCCTTCCACAGGCACCCCTGCGGGCCGCTCACCCCCGTGCTGAACAGCTCGATCGTCCGCAGCAGCAGGATCAGGAATGCGGGCCGGCGGGCGAAGTCGCTGAAGGCGGGGTCGGGCGAGCAGGTCCACAGCACCACGCGTCCCGCCCCCAACTTGCGCTCCAGCACCGCGGGCGCCCCATCGCCGTACTTCAGCAGCGCCCTGCTGTCGGGCGCCAGGGAGTCCACACCGAACCGCCGGCGGCACTGGAAGTCGCTCGGGGGGGCGTTCCTGCCCTCCTCAAACGGGTCCATCAACGGGTGCCGCTCGTCCACTGCAAACCAGCCCTGCGGGCTGGGGAGCGGTTCCTGCGCCCCCAGCACCGCGGGCACGATCTCCCTCGCCGCGTCCTGCGCGTAGGCGGTGGGGGACACGAGGGGGCCGGGCACGACCAGCACCTGCCCGCCCCTGCGCGCGAAGTCCCGCAGCAGCGTCCACTGCGACTCGCTCAGCGAGGAGACCCCGCAGAGGACTGCCGCCCCCGCCCCGCCGAGCCGCTCCGCGTCCAGCCGCTCGTTCGTCACCGTCACCGAACGGATCCAATCGGGCTCCGTCGCCAGCCCCGCCGCGATGAGCTTGTACGTCCAGTCGTCCCGCTTCCCGATCGTCGCCTGGTCGCGGACCAGCACCACCTCCGTCCCCGCCCCCCCGTGCAACGTGAAGTAGCGGACGTTGTCGATGTCGAGCGGATCGTTGCGGTGCAGGACCAGCGTCCCGTGCAGCGGGCCCTGCCGCGGGGGGCGGACGGACAGCGGCAGCGCCTCCACCCCGCCCGGGTTGATGGTAAGCATCCGCGGGGCGATGGGCGCCCCGGCGAACTCCCCGTCCACGCTCATCTCGCCCCCGGCCCCGCCGGCCGCAATGGTCGTGTCGATCCGCACCTCCTTGCCCGGGGGCGCCGAAACCGCCCCCAGCCTCAACGGGCCCATCGCGACGTTGATGTTCTCCTCCCCGCCGCAGTGGATCACGCGAAACTCGATGTCCTCGGGCGCGTCCGGCGGCAGCGTCACCCCCCCCGCCCATGCCGGGCGCGTCATGTCCGTGAAGACGAACAGCTCCTTCCGCTGGAGCTTGCTCTCCCGCAGCAGCCCCACGCCCTTGGCGATGGCCGGTCCCACGGGGTGGGCGCCCAGCGTGGGGCGGATGTTGGCGAGCTGCTGCTCGACCAGGTCCCGGCGGCGAAGGAAGCCCGCGTCCAGCCCCCCCCCGCTCGTGTCCAGGACGATCACCTCCGAACCCTCGGGGAGTGCCTCCACCGCCGAGCGGGCCATCTGCTGCGCCCAGCCCAGGAGCGTCTTCTCGCGGTGCCGGTAGCGCATGGAGGCGCTGTCGTCGAGGACGAGCACGACGGCCGCCGGGATCGAACGGTCCTGCACGACCCGCCAGTTGGGGAGGATCGCGCGGGCCACCAGCAGGACGGCCAGCGCGATCGCGCCCATCCGCAGGGCGAGGAGGATGAGGTGCTTGAGGCGGAGCTTGCTGATGTTCGCCTGGTGCGTCTTGCGCACGAACTGCAGCGCCGGGAACACCACCCGCCGCGGACGGGTGCGGAGGATCAGGTGGATGATCACCGGGGCCGCCACCGCCCCCAGCGCCCCGAGTAAGGCGGGGAAGAGGAAGGTCATGGCGCGGCTCCCCGCGGAGGGAACCCCTTGTTCCCATCGCCGATCTTTCTACAATGCACGCGGAGGCCCATGCCCCCAGAATACTTCACCGTGGGACACAATGCCATGACCACCATCCACGTCGAGTTGGGCGATCTCATCAAGTTCGCCGTTGACGCCATTGTCAATCCGGCCAATAGCGCCCTCGTCCTGGGCGGCGGCCTGTCGGGGGCCATCCGCACCCACGGCGGACCGCTCATCCAGCGGGAATGCGACGCCCACGGCCCCATCGCGGTCGGGCAGGCGGCCATCACCACCGCCGCCAACCTCCCCGCCCGCTACATCATCCATCAGGCGTCGATGCCCCTGGGCGGGCAGACTACCGAGGCCGCCCTCCGCGACTCCACCCGCGCCGCCCTCCGCCTCGCCGAGAAACACTGCCTGCAGTCGGTGGCGTTCCCGGCGACGGGAACGGGCATCGGGGGCTTCCCCGTTCGCCGCTGCGCCGAGATCATGCTTTCCGAGGCCAAACGCCACGTCGAGCAGGGATCGAAGATCGAGGACATCTACTTCGTCCTCTTCGACGAGACCATGTGCAACACGTTCCACGACGTCTACCATGAACTCTTCGCCGGCAGATAACCCAAGGACCCGCAGTGCGTTTATGACCACGATGGCTCGCCAGCTTCCCCCACGGCTCCTTGGCGGTGACGCTCGCCGGAGGGTCCTCCGGCACCGCCGCCTCGCCCGGGCGGTCCTGCTGGCGTGCCTGTTCGCACTGCCCGGGGCCCTGCTCGCCGACAACCCCGCCGACACCCCCGCCGACGCCAACGCCCCCCCTGCCCCGCCCACGCCCCGCGAGGTGAAGAAACCGGCGAGCAACCTGGACTACTGGCTCGGGGAGGCCCAGAACGCCGACGCCAACGCCCCCCCCCCCGCTGCCCCCACCCCAGGCGAGCGGGACACCCCCCGCCAGGACGCCCTGCCGGGCGCCCTGCAGACCAGCGACGGCCGCATCCTCCCGGGCCGCCTCTACACCACCCGCGACGCGCCCTGGCAGGTCTGGGTCGAGTCGGAGAAGCGGTGGCTCCGCGTGCCCTTCATCGCCGTTCTCAGCATCACCGCCACGGTCGTGGAGGAGAAGATGGAGCCTCGTTGGCGTTGGAAGGAGATGGGCGCCATGGAGCGGGTCTACACCGGGGAGTCCTACCCCACCCGCCGCCTCCAGTGGACCTTCCGCCTCATCGACGGGTCGGAGATCACCGGGGAGGTGAAGGGCCAGCCCGTCTGGGTCGAACTCGATGGCCGGCGGTCCGGGCCGTTCGTCCTCCACGAGCGGATGAAGGGCGAGATCGGCCAGACGCTGCAGGATCTCGTCCACGTCCAGCGCATCGTCGTCTCCCGCCGCCTCCTGGACCGGCTCCGCTCGCCCGCCGCGCCGGGTCGCTGAACCCTCGGGATTCGACAATTTCAGACCTTCGCAATACAGTTATCCCGCCCGGAGGCGAGGCTTCGGCGGCCGGAGGAAAATTCATCGCCCTCTTGACAATGGGTTCCGCGGCATCAAATGATGGCTGGTTCGGGACGGAGGGGAACTTGGGCGCGTGGCGGTGCGTTGGCTCTGATGGCAGTAAATCGGGAACGTGGAGAACTATGGCAAAGGCCTCCGACAAGACGAAACGTGGTTCCGGACCCTCGAAGAAGGCCGCTCGCTCCACGTCCGCATCCAGCGGCCGTGGGGACGGGGACGGGGCGGCCAAGGGCAAGCACCTCGTCGTCGTCGAGTCGCCCGCCAAGGCCAAGACCATAAATCGCTACCTGGGAAGCGATTACATCGTCAAAGCCTCCATGGGCCACGTCCGCGACCTGCCCAAGAAGGACATCGGGGTCGACATCGAGAACGGGTTCGCCCCGACGTACATCCCCGCCCCCAACCGCGCCAAGATCCTCACCGAACTCCGCCAGGCCGCCCGCAACGCCCCCAGCGTCTTCCTGGCGACCGACTTGGACCGCGAGGGCGAGGCCATCGCCTGGCACCTCGCCGAAGGCCTCCACATCCCGCCCGAGAAGATCCGCCGCGTGGTCTTCAACGAGATCACCCAGTCCGCCATCCGCGAGGCCTTCTCCCATCCCCGCGACATCGACATGGACATGGTCAACGCCCAGCAGGCCCGCCGGATCCTCGACCGCATCGTCGGGTATCAGGTGTCCCCCCTGCTGTGGCGGAAGGTCGCCACCGGCCTCTCCGCCGGCCGCGTCCAGTCCGTCGCCGTCCGCCTCATCGTCGAGCGCGAGCGCGAGATCGAAAGCTTCGTCCCCGAGGAGTACTGGCGGATCCGCGCGATCTTCACCACCGAAGCCCCCCCCGCCGCCGAAAAGCTCGGGACCGAATGGGACGCCTTCCTCGCCCGCAAGGACGCCAAGGGCAACGGGCCCACCGTCCCCCAGCAGCAGGAGTTCCTCGCCGCCCGCAACGCCTTCGAGGCCGAACTCGCCCAGTTCCGCGGCGAACGCTTCCGCTGCGACACCGAATCCGTCGCCCTCACCGTCGCCCGGGCCCTGGGCGTCGAGGTCGTGGACCTCCAGCGCTCCGAGGACCCCAACGCCAAGGGCCCCGCGCAGAACAAGGTCACCGTCGTCGCCCGCGTGCGCCCGACGGGGGGCGAGAAGGCCCGCCCCGACTTCACCGTCACCGCCCTCAAGCACCGCGAGTCCCGCTCCCGCCCCCCGGGCCCGTTCACGACCGCCGCCCTCCAGCAGGCCGCCAGCGTCTCGCTGTACTACTCCGCCTCGCGGACCATGCGCCTCGCCCAGCAGCTCTACGAGGGCGTGGACCTCCCGGGCGAGGGCAGCGTCGGGCTCATCACCTACATGCGTACCGACTCGCGCCACCTGTCGCGGGACTCCGTCACCGCCGTGCGCGAACTCATCGGCAAGCAGTTCGGGGACGCCTACGTCCCCGAGAAGCCCAACATCTACTCCTCCGGGGAACGCGCCCAGGAGGCCCACGAGGCCATCCGCCCCTCCGATCCCGCCCGCACGCCCCAGTCCCTCATGGGCGCCCTCAGCGACGACCAGTGGAAGCTCTACAACCTCATCTGGAAGCGGTTCGTCGCCTGCCAGATGCCCCCCGCCGTCTGGAACGTCACCGAGGCCGACATCACCGCCGCCACCCCCGACGGCCCGGCCGTCTTTCGCGCCATCGGCCGCACGCTCAAGTTCGACGGGTTCATGCGGGTTTCGGGCGTGCCCAAGGGCGGGGACCAGTTCCTCCCCGAGCTTCAGCAGGGCCAGACCGTCTCCCCCATGCGGATCGGCCCCACGCAGCACTTCACCCAGCCCCCGCCCCGCTACACGGAGGCGTCGCTGGTGAAGGCCATGGAGGCCGAGAACATCGGCCGACCGTCCACCTACGCCTCCATCATCTCGACGATCCAGGACCGCGGGTACGTCGAGCTGCAGGACCGCGCGTTCCGCCCCACGCACATCGGCAGCGTCGTCACGGACCGCCTGGTGAAGCACTTCCCGCGGGTCTTCGACGTCCGCTTCACCGCCCACATGGAGGACGAACTCGACAAGGTCGAGGACGCCCACGCCAACTGGGTCGCCGTCCTCCAGGAGTTCTACGGGCCCTTCAAGGAGAACCTCGACAAGGCCGCCGAGGAAATGGTCCACGCCAAGGCCGAGACCCAGCCCTCCGCCTACACCTGCACCGAGTGCGGCAAGCCCATGGTCTACCGCTGGTCGCGCAACGGGCGGTACCTCGCCTGCACCGGGTACCCCGAGTGCAAGTCCACCCACCCCGTCGACGCCAAGGGCAACAAGCTCGTCCCCGAGCAGGTCGACGTCGCCTGCCCCAAGTGCGGGGGGACGATGGTCAAGCGCAAGGGCCGCTTCGGTCCCTTCCTGAGCTGCACCCGCTACCCCGAGTGCGACGGCGTGCTGAACCTCGACAAGAAGGGCTACGTCAAGCTCCCCAGCGCCCCCGCCCTCGAGGTGGACCTCCCCTGCCCCAAGTGCGGTGCGAAGCTCTACCTCCGCCGCTCCAAGCGCGGCCCCTGGCTGTCGTGCTCCAAGTACCCCAAATGCCGCGGCCGTCAGGCGTGGAAGGAACTCCCCGAGGAGCAGCAGGCCCAGCTCGAAAAGCAGCTCGAAGCGCACGAGCACGCCCACCCCACCCCCACGGTGAAGACGCTGGACGGAGCCCCCATCAGCGAAACGCACCTCCCCAAGGGCCCCAACGGCAGCGAAGCCCAACCCCCCGACGCCCGCGACGAGGCCCCGCAGGAGCTGGAGTAGGCGGCAAAGACATGCCGACTCTCCCCGACCGTCCCAACATCATCCTTATCTTCTGCGACGACCTGGGGTATGGCGACCTGGGGTGCTACGGGTCCACCGTCAACGCCACCCCCGCATCGGGGCAGAGTACGACCTCAGCGACGCCGTGTGGTGAGGGTCAGCAGGTCACTCCCCGGGCGGGACTGCAGGCAGAACGGGCAGAACGAGAAGCACGTCGTCAGACTCGCCTGCGTCGTAGTCCGCCTGGGACTCGAAGCTCAGGTTAACTCCGGTGCAGATGATCGACAGTCCCCCGGGCAGGACCCGGTATTCGATCGGATCACCCGTGAAGGGATCAAGGGGAATCGTCCGCCTATCTCCCGCATCCGTGGGCAGGCCCCCGCCTCGGGCGTAGAGGTGCAGGGCGTGCTCCCCGAGCATCCTCTGCGCCTGGAACCTGTACCACTCGTTGGTCTCCTGGTCCCAATCGATCCGGGTAGGACAGAGGGCACCCAGCAGCGTCCGCGTTGCCAGGGGACGGGAAGCCCGACCTCCCCAATCGCAGGCGCGCAGCACATAGAGGAGCGTACGGAAGTTGTCAGACACGGGCCGTCCAATGGCAGGGATTGGAGACCGTGCACGCAAACAGCCCCGCAGACTGGGCTGCTCAAGAGCGGGCAACTGGTCGTCGTAAACAGCGTTGAGGGCCGACAGAATATAGTCATAATCAATGTTATGCTTGGCGTTCCCGTCAGGCGGAATCCCATGATCCACAACGCAGTAGAGGCTCTTGTAGCCGACACCGCGGTACAGGAGCATGATGAGCGAGAGGGACTGGAATCGCTCCTCCGTCCCGACCGCCTGCGCGTATGTCACCGTGGAAGGCAGGGCGCGGGTGCGGGCGAGGAGCCCTGCGGCCTGGGAAGGAGATGGAGGCTGGTGAAGGAGCAGGGCCTGCTCAGCCCGGAAGATGGTGGCCCACATGGTCCAGCTCAGGCGGAGCGTTTCCGTAGACGGGACCGTCCCGACCAGGCATGCCAGGCGTTTGCCCGCCAGGATGTCCGCCCATGCGTCGGCGGCGCGACCTTCGCCCACTCGGAGCATTGCGCGGGCTGCAAACGCCTCCGCAACGCACCTCAACTCGTCCAGATCCGGTAGGCCCGCGACGCACATCTCCCCGTCCTCGTAGACCAGGCCTCCGTATGGAATGAAGAACGCGTCGGTGTCTTCGAGGCTGCTCAGCAGGTCCAGTACTCCACCGTTGGCGTCCAACCACGCGGCGAGGTCCGGGATCTCCCTGGGCTGCCAGGGGCGGGCGGCGCAGGCAGTGAGCTGTTCGTCAATCCGGCGGGACCGAACGCTTTCGTTACCGTTTGGGTCTCGCGTCGCGGCGGCGTAGGCGCTGGGGGAGATGAACCGACGCTCGGTCGCTTGTGCACTGTACAGTGCCACCTCTCGCGGTGACCGCTCTCGGTTCCAGGAACCCAGCCCCTCATCCCGCGGCGGCAGAATCGAGAGCACTACGTCGGCGGCGTTGCGGCGGGTGCCGGCGGCGGCCCGCTGCAGTTCGTTGAAGGCCCGGACATAATGCACCGAACCGTCAGGCTCGACGGGCCCCAGAACGTACGTCGTGCTCCTTCCGACGGTGATGTGCTTCGGGTCGCCTCCGTACGCCCACACCATGTACGCCACCACGACACACAGCAGTACCCAGCGCCGCCATCGGCGATGACGAGAACCGCCTCGCGAAGTAGTAGACAGGACAGGTTCAGGCACGAAGTCCTGCCTCCTTGTTCTGCGTTTCCCAGTGCATCTCACCACCCCAGCGACGTCCAGTATCCGCGGTAGAACATGAGGGCGACGCAGATCGCCGCCGCGACCGTCGAGGCGATGGCGGCGATGCGTCTCCAGCCCACAGTCCCGGGATGTCCGAGGGCACGGAGGGACAGCAGCAACGCCAGGGGCGCCACGATGTATTGCTCTCGATCCTGACGCACGTGAACACTGCAAGCCCGGCCAGGAGCAGGATCGGGATGACGATGGGTGGCTTCATGCTTTCTCACCTCACGGCGACAGGATACCTCGACTGCCAGAGTATACCCGCGATCCCGGTGTTGCAGCAGTTCACTTGGCAAGCGGCGAGGGGCACGCTCACTCCGCGGGCTGGTCCGCGCCGCCGTCATCGCCGGTGGCGCCCGCGTCGCCGGTGTCGCCAACCGACACTGCATTTTGCGGACTCGGGGCATCTGGCGACGGCGGGGACCCTTCCGGCGGGGCGCCCTGCTCGGGGGGGGCCAGGCGTGGCGGGTAGTCCTGTCCCTCCCGGGCATGCTTCACCAACGAAATCCCGGCATACTGGCAGAGCAGGAACAGCGAGACCAGCAGCCCTGATCGTCCCAGTTTGATCACGAAGCTCCGCGCGGGGCGGCGGCGCAGGAGCAGGAAGGCGGCGTACGTGATCAGCGGGCTCAAACCCACGAGACAAGCCCCAAGCATTCCCACGCGAGGGTGCACCGGCGGAGGACCGTGGCACATCCACCCCGTAGCCATGTGCAGATAGGCGAACGTGAGAACGCCTGCGACCAACCACCCGCCCAGCGAACCGAACCGCCGCTCGCCACCGTCCGACCCGCCGGAAAGCCCATTGGCCGGGTGCTTTCGCGGCGAGGGGAGGGGAGCATCGTGTCCCGTCCGCGGCCTCTCCTGCATCGCTGCTTCTTCCCGATCCGCGTTCATCTGCGTTCATCCCCGCTCATGGCTTTGGAGTGTCCAAAACGCCCGGCCGACAGAAGGCACCCCGCCTCGCTACGCCGCCTGGGCCGCTCGCTTCATGCGGGACGTGGAGACGAACAGGTGCACCAGGGGCACGAAGAAGATCGGCAGCAGGAGCAGGCCCGCCGGTCCGAGGTTGATGTGGAAGCTCTCGCCTGCCAGGATCGCCCCCAGGGCGATGAGGTAGAACCCGCCCAGTGGGATCAGGTAGATCAGGACGAACAGCAGCGTCGTCGTCCGCCAGCTCTGGGCGGCCTGCGCCAGCCCGTAGCGTTCGCTGAGCAGCCGCATGGCGACGCAGAACAGGATGGTGGCCACCAGTTCCGCCAGGCCCACCAGCATGAGCAGGATTCCCAACTCCCCCCGCAGTCCGCCCACCTGCGACAGGAGGGACCCGATCACGCCCACGATGGCCATGATCCTGGCGAAGGTCATGAATCCCCGGTAGCGTGGGCCGACGTCGAAGCTCGCCAGTTGGAACACGCCGATCGCGATCAGGATCATCCCGATCACGTCGTTGATCAGGTCGAACCCGTTGATGGAGAAGTCGAAGACCACGATCAACCCGCCCCAGAAGACCATCCGAAGGGGCGTGATGGCGCGGTGGATCTCCGGTTCGGGGACGAAGGCGGGGACAGGCTCCGCAGGAGGAGGCGCAGGGGGCGTCTCGCCCGGAGGGAAGTAGGAATCGCTGGTCATGTCCGCTCTTTCATTCTGATCCAAGGGAACTGTAGGGGCTCCAGTAGAGCGTACGGGGGATGTTGTGTCAAGAACTTGGCCGTAGCCCGTAGGGCGTTCGGCCGCCGCAGCGCAGCGAAGGCGCCTGCGCGCGGGAGGGATCGACCAACGGCGTCATGCCTACTCCGCAGTCCGGTCCGTTCCGCCCGCGTCGCTGGCGTCGCCGGCGTCCATTTCCGGCAGGATGGCCGGGGCGTGGAGGTCGCGGTCCGGGGGGAGGCGGCGGAGGCGGAGGGCGCGGAAGCGGGCGGCCTTGTCCTGCGGGACCTGGTAGACCCGCAGCCACGTGAAGTGGGCGAGGGGCTCGGCGTCGGTGACGACGAGCAGCGGGCGCTCGGGGTCTTCGACGAACAGCGCCGCCGACGTGTTGCGGACGCGGAGGCAGAAGGGCACGACGGCCACCTCCCCGCCGGCGGGGGTGCGGGCCTTCTTGCTGTCCTTGCTTCCGCACAGAAGGACCCGCCGCGTGTGGGGCCGGAAGATCAGGCGGTTCTCGGACGCGTGCTTCGCGGAGGTGTTCCACGACACCGTGACGTACGGTTCCTGCTCGGGAGCGCCCATGGGGATCTCGACGATCCCGCTGAGTTCGAAGTTGCCCGTCACGACCGGCAGGCGGAGGGCGGCGGGCATGGGGTGGTCGTGGCCCTCGTGCCCGGGGTGGCAGCAGACGGCGAGGAGGGCTCCGTCCCGCAGGCTCCACTTGCCCAGAACCTCTCCACTTTCGGAAATGGTGTCGGCGGTGGCGAGGTCCAGTCCCGCGTCGGTGGCGATGGCGTCGACGCGGGCGAGCTGCGCCCGGGCGCGTTGGAGGAACGCCCCGGCCTGGGGGATGGGCCCCCAGAGCGACGCGAGCTGCTCGACCGCCGGGCGGGCGGCGGCGGGGTCGCACTGCTGCATGGCCGCCTGGAACGCCCGCAGTGCGGAGCGGATCGCATCGTTGTCGGCGGGCGTGTCGCTGGTGGTGTACACGCAGAGGTCTTCGAAGTCGGCGGTGGTTCCGCGGACGTGCAGGGAGGGCGTCACGCTCTCGATCCCCCGCGGACGATAGTGGATGCGGCGAACCGGCACCCCGTCCAGGCGAGCCTCGGAGAGGCGGGGGTCATGCACGACCTCCAGCTCGTGCCACGTGTCCGGCTGGATGTAGTTCAGCGGAGACCGGAGGGACTCCCCGTCGACGGTCCCCGAGACGGGGTACAGTTGTCCGGCGGCGCCGAGGATCCAGCCGAGCAGTCCGGGCGTATCGGGCCGGGCGAGGGTTCGGATCTCGGCGAGGGGGGTCCAGGGCGACACGCCCTCCGGGCCGCCGAGGCGGACGCGGGAGCGGATGACGACCGGGAAGGGAGCCTCGCTCAGGGGGAAGTACTGGTAGTGCCCCAGATCCGCCCGGATGCCGCGGAGGGCAGGGTGGTACTCCACGAGCACGCGGTGGCGGGCGGGGGTCTGCTCGCGGGCGCTCTCGGCGGCGAGGGCGGACTGCTGGGTGTAGAACTCCAGCCACTTGTCGCGCTGCTCTCCGGGGGGCTCGGACCGGAGGAAGTCGACGATCCGCTGCGGGGGCAGCGACGCGGCGGAGAGGTGGACGAGGCCCTCGAAGGGGTCGTCCCTCAGGGCGGGGCGGACGCTGCGGAGTTCGGTGGCATGTTCCGTCCAGAGGGCGAGGGCGGCGTTGGGGTCGCGGGCGTTGAGCAGGTAGAGCTGCGCCAGGCGCACCGCGGCCGCTCCGCGGGGCGCCTTGGCGGCGTTGGCGGCGGCGAGGGCGGCGGAGAGGTCCTTCTCGGCCTGCTCGCGGTGGCCCTTGCGGAGGGCGATGATCGCCATCTCGTGCGGGCACATGCCGTGGCGGTACAGCCCCCCGGGGTAGGTGACGGGGGCTTCCTTCTGGAGGGCGTCCCAGTACTCCTGCGCCCGCTGGGGATTGGGGCTCTTGCGATACCAGCGGATGAGGATGTAGGCGACGAGCGGGTCGCGACAGCCGTCCTTCCACGCCTGCAGCAGACCGTCGCGGATCCGAACGTCGTTGGTGTTCCCGGCGTGGAGGGCGATGGCATGGGCGACGGCGTCGCTCCACGGCCCCTGATGACCGTGCGCGCGGTACGCGGCGGCGTGGTCGTACTCCCCCGCGCGTGCGGCCGGGGTGGCGAAGGCGAGCACGCACACGGACAAGACAAGGCACAGGGCAAGGGTCCATGTCATTCGTGTCATGTTGGCTGGTCTCCTCTCATATCATCCTCTCTCACGGCCCCGGGACACTGGACCAGGGCGCACCGAAGGTCTCTCACTCTCTCACTCGCTGGAGTTGTCGGGCCCGTCGTCACTCTCCGGCGGCCGCATCCCGGGCAGTTGGGGCAGGTCCATCGGGGCGTGCAATAGCGTGTCGGGCGGCAAGCGGCGGATTCGCAGATGGCCGAACCCCATGCGCCCGCCCCTGGGCAGGTCGTACACCGTCAGGATGAACTGGTTCCCGTTGGGGCGCATGGGCGAGAGCGTGAGGAGCGGTTCGCGCGGGTCATGCACGAACATCGCCGCCGACTCGCCCCGCACACGGATACCAAACGCGATGGGGCCCATCTCACGCCCCAGTGAAACGCTCGCCTGTTTCCTGCCTTCGAGACCGTAGAGCGTCACCAGGTCGTTCCGAAAGTCGAACTTGCAGCAGTTCTTGAGGTCGTGGGTGGTCGCTGCGTGCCAGGAGATGGTCGGGACCACGTCGCCCTTTTCCGCATTGGCGTCCACCCGGAGCACACCGGTGATCTCGAAATCCCTTGGCAGCGACAGCGGAAGCAGCAGCGTGCGGTAGTGGTCCTTGTAGCGGTGGTTGCATCCGGTCTCCATCCAGTCCACGTCGCCCCGCCAGCAACTGGTCCGCCGAATTGCCTTCCACAGCGCCCCCGAGGCGGGCAGGTCCAGCCCCTCCTCGGATGCGACCGCCTCGAACAGCGACTGCTGCAGTTGGATATACTGCAACCACGGACCGGCGGCGGGGATGGGCGCGAGGATCCGCATCCGCCGCTCGTGGGCCTCGCGGGCACGCTCCACGTCCCCGGCGAGGCGAGCGTCATGCACCGCGCGGTGCAGGGCGAGCAGTTCGTTGTTGTCCACGGGTTCGGTCGCGTACGCGTACAAGCGGATGTCACGGAAATCGGCGGTCGTCCCGCAGACCTGCAGACGCAGACTGGTCGTCCCCTCCTCCCCTCCCGGGCGTACAACCTTTCGAATGCACCGCCCATCCAACCACGCGAGGGAGCAGCCCGGCCGCTGCTCGATCCGCATCTCGTGCCACTGCAGCGGGTCCACGAACGCCGACGGACGATCCAACTCGCGGTTCGCGTCCCCGGTGTTCCGCGTGGTCACCTCCCCGCGGGTGGACAGCAGGACATGCATCTGCCCCACCGTCGCGTGCCGCCCGGCAAAGATCTTGGCGTAGCTCAGATAGCGGCTGCGGGAGAGGGGTTCGCGGGTGATGCGGACCTGGCAACTGATCCCAAGGGGCAGCCCGGGGTGCTCGAAGTACGCCATCTCGTAGCGGCTGAGGGGGCTCTCGATCCCGCGCATCTCTGCGCACCAGTCGACCAGCACGGGGTGCTGGGCGTTGGACGTTGGCTGCGTGGTGGCGGCAAGGCGGGCGGCGGACTGCCCCTCATAGTACTCCCGCCACTTGCGCACGGCGGCGCACTCCGGCTGTGCGCGGAGGAACTCCAGCACAGGCGTGAGATCGTCCAGCACCTCCTGGTTGCGCATCATGACGTCGAATGGCCACCAGTCCAGCCGCTCCTGCGCGGGGCGCAGTTCGGAGGCGTGGGCGGCCCAGTACGCGCGGGCGGTGTCGGGCGAACGGAAGGACTCCACATAGAGCATCCCCGACGACACGATACCCGCCGCGAGCGGGAACCCCGCGTCCAACGCCGCTTGGCGGTGCTGCTCGACCAGCTTGCGGGCCTGATCCGCCTTGCCCTGGCGGAGGAGAATGAGCGTCATGTTCAGCGGGATATATCCGTACCGGTACACGCCCTCCTCGTACGTGCCGGGGACCTCCTTGAGGATGGTCTGCCAGAGGGCATCGGCGTCCTTGACGGGTCCGACGAGGTTGATCTGCCGAACGCGGAAGAAGGCCACCATCGCGTCGCGGCAGCCCTGCTCCCAGGCATGGGCGAAAAGCTCCGCCGCCCGCGTCTCGTCCTCCATCGAGCGGCAGTGCAGGCGCACCGCCTCGCGGACCGTCCCGTCCCACTTCCCGTGCTGCCCAAAGCGGTCGTACCAGCCCAGGAAGTCGTTTGCGTCGGTTCCGAACGCCGCAGGGGCGAGCGCGCCGAGGGACAAGGCAAGGATCCAGAGCGTTCTCCTCGTGCCCGATCGCCTTCTCTCGCTTCCCGTTCCGGGCGTCACCGGAACAAAACGTCGGTGGTGTTCACGCTCCATGGGCCGCTCTCCCATTCCACGGCAAGGTCATCGCCCATCCCCCCGATGCGGGGAGTTCTTCCGGACAGCCGGCTGCGTGCTCGCGGGAGGACCGGGCGGCGGTCCTGCGCGCCGCGGGCCGACGTCGCGGTGGCGGATACGGAACATCGCGTCCAGAGTCGATGCGCGGGCGAGGAACGGCCCCCATGGATCGCCGGGGAACTGCTCCCCCCAGTAGTCCACCCACGCCATTGTCCATCCCCACCGCGGATGGTACGTGACGCGAGCGTAGTCGCCCACGATAGCGGGGTGATTGTCGCTGCGAACCCATCCGTCGCTCTCCCGCCGCAGCCAGCGGACAAAGGTCCCGCCCGCATCGCCGTATCCCCTCACCGCCACGACCGTCCCCTCCTCCGACGCCGCCGCCGACACGCTGATCCCCCCGCCCCCCGGGCGGGCGATCATACAATCATACGTCCACCGCTCCCCGTCGGGACTGGTGTAGACAACGACGGGCTGGTGGAGGAACCGCGTGTTGTTGCTCCTCGGGACGAGCCGCTGCTCCGTGACGGCGATAAGATCGTATCCCCCGTCCGCCCTTGCAATCAACCGCAGCGCAGACAGGTCGTGTTCGGTCTGAATCTCCGCCACTTCCCGCCACTGGTGCAGGTCCGGCGAGCGCAGGATGCGCACAGTCCGCCCCGCCCCATCGGCCCA
This sequence comes from Phycisphaerae bacterium, assembly GCA_041687095.1. Taxonomy (GTDB): domain Bacteria; phylum Planctomycetota; class Phycisphaerae; order SM23-33; family SM23-33; genus JAWLCQ01. The sequence goes on from JAWLCQ010000009.1 coordinate 20,803, forward strand.
GAGGAAGGACCCGCCGGGCGTTTGGATGAGGTCGATCGCCACCGTCCCCCGGTCCACCACCATCGCCGGGGCGCTCCATCGCCGGAAATCGCGAGACCAGCAGAGGTACGGCCGGGGGTCGCGCTGCGCGTTGCGGTCCGAGCGGAACGCCAGAATGTACCGCCCAGACTCGTCGCGCAAACAGACGGGGTTCTGCTCCGTCCAGCCGCTGGATACGGGCAGTTCGAGGCGGCGAGGGGGCGAGAACCTCGTACCCTCGGTGTCCGTACTGCAGGAGGTCCACAGATCCCCGTTGAGCGGCCAGACGAGGCGGATGGCGTCCTCTTCCAACAGAAGTACGGGCGTGAGGTCGTACCGCTGAACGGATGGAGCGGGGTCCGGGGTGTCGAGCGCTACCACAACCGTGGGCGACCAGTCGTCCCAGACCGTCCCCGCTCGCCGCGGGAGTGTAACCTGCACGGGCGTGACCTCGCCCGCGCGGACCTCGACGGGCAGTTCGAAAGGCCCGAAGACGGAATCGCCCGGTCGAGGCTCGACCGTGAGGGTGTGGGCTCCCGGGGTCACATGCCCAACGATCCCCGGGCGGCTGCGGAGAAGTTCACCATCCACCAGCACGCGGAAGTTGGCGGCGTTGGTGCACCGGACGTCCAAGCCGCCGCATTCCCCGAGCCGCTCGAACTCCGCGAGCACACGGATGCTGCTGAATTCGACGTTCTTGTTCGAGTAGGGATCCGTCGGGGAGATCCACGCGTTCATCTGCAGCAGCCCGCTCCGCGGGACGCGGGCGAAGGTCACGCCCCGCTCGCAGATCTCCTCAATGGACCCGCCCTGCCCAGGGACTTCCCCAAAAACGTCCTTGTGGATCACAAACCCGGTGTTCCCGGCATTGCCCTTGATGGTGGGGAAGATGGTGAGCTTGGTGAAGACGTGCCCGTCGGGAGCGGCGAGAAACCACCAGGGATAGTTCTCGCAGAGGTAGGAATCGCCTTTCGCGTCGGTGAAACGTAGGAACGTGGCGGGGTGTGTGAACGTGCAGGTGACCTCGCTCTGCCCCGGCGCAAACCGCACCGCCCGATACCCGAAGGCCTTCCCATAGTGCTTCGCCAGCCCCTCCGGGAGGACCACCTCGCCCGTCAGGGCGTTGTGCAGCAGGGCGTGGCGGTAGGCGATGGTGTAGGCCATCTCCTCGAACGAGCCGCTGAGCTTTTCCTCCGCCTTGGCGGCGAGTTCCGTCGCTTCCTTGTGCCTCCCCATCGCCCCCAGCACGATGGCCGACTTCGTCCACAGCCAGCAGCGGTTGGACACCCAGCCCGCCTCGCCCATCTCCCCGTGGATCCTCGCCTTGGGGTAGCGGGCGGCGAGGTCCGCGTACAGATCCAGCAGCGTCTGGGGCGGGGCGTGGAGCTTCTCGTAGGTGTGCAGGTACTCCTTGATCGCGTCCCCGATACGGGGGTGCTCGGCGTCCTGGTAGACGAAGCGCTCGTAGGCGCTGCGGGCGTGGGCGTAGCGGTCCATGAAGTAGTACATCCGCCCCACCCAGTACTCGGCCTCGATGTACCCGGGGTCGTTGCGGACCGCCTGGCGGAACCGCAGCCACGCCTCTCCGTAGCGGCCCTGGTCGTAGCGGTCCATGCCCTCGTACAGCGCCCGGGCAGCGGGGACGGAGCGCGTCCAGACGGGCAGTTCCTTGAGGATCTCGGCGGGCGGGCGGTTGGCGAACCACCCGAGCAGCTCGGCGGAGAGCTGCTTCTGGAGCGTCAGCACGTCCTTCTCGGGCCCTTGGACGGTCCGGCGGCAGACCTCGCGGCGGGAGGCGACGTCGACGATCTGGGCGGTGATCTCGATGGTCCCGTCGCGCACCGCGTACGTACCGGTGACGAGGTGGTCGATGCGGAGTTCGCGCTGGATCTCGCCCATCCGCCCCTCGTCCCGCATCGCCATCTCCGCCCGCCACTGCACGCGCGAGGCGGCGGCCTGCATGGCGTCGCGGGCGATGACGCGGATCGTCCCGCCCTGTACGAGGTCGGTGGTGAGGGCGTCGGCGAGCCCCTTCTGCAGCCACGACCAGTCGGGGGTGTCGGACTGCATCTGGAAGTTGAAGACGGCCGCGTTGGTCCACCCGTGCGCAGGGGGAGCGAGAAGGCCGATGGCCCCCACGAAGACGACGGCGGCGAGGATGCTGGTGCGGCTGCGCGGACTCATGATCACCCGTCTTTGCCCTGGTTCTCCCTGTTGGACGGAGCGACCCCGTCGGCGCTTCGATGGTACGGGGAGTTTTTCTGCACCGCCACGGGAAAACCCCTCTCCCCCGGGGGAGAGGTCCCCGAGCGCAGCGAGGGGGGTGAGGGGGGCCACGCACACCTCTCGCGTCTGATCGCGCCTTGGCAGATGCCCACGGGACGCTGTTTGTCCCGTGGGCATTCGTCTTCTGCGAGTTCGGAAGTGTGCTGGTATGTGAGGCCCCCCTCATCTGTCGCTGCGCGACATCTTCTCCCCGAGGGGAGAAGGGTTTGACCCGCGGGGGAGAAAGCCTTTTCCCTCGCGAATCGCGCTTGCCGCCGGCAAAGGCTACGGGTACAACGCACGCTCGCGTCGAAAGCATACGGACCGCTGGTCCATTCGAGGTTCTTCGGAAGGAGAGACAACGTGGCGATCAAGGTAGCGTTCATCGGAGCGGGCAGCGTGGGGTTCACCCGCGGGCTGTTCCGCGACATCCTCGCGGTTCCCGAACTGCAGGACACCGTCTTCGGGATGACCGACATCAACCAGCGGAACCTGGACATGGTCGTCCAGCTCTGCCAGAAGGACATCAAGAACAACAACCTCCCCGCGCAGATCCATGCGACGACCAACCGCATCGAGGCGCTGGAGGGCGCGGACTACGTCATCAACTGCACGCGCATCGGCGGGCTTGAGGCGTTCCAGCACGACATCGACATCCCGCTGAAGTACGGGGTCGACCAGTGCGTGGGCGACACGCTCGCCATCGGGGGCATCATGTACGGGCAGCGGAACATCCCGTGCATCCTCGACTTCTGCGCCGACATCCGCGAGGTCTGCCAGGACAACGCCCTGATGCTCAACTACGCCAACCCCAACGCCATGAACACCTGGGCGGCGAACCTCTACGGGGAGGTCCCCACCATCGGCCTGTGCCACGGGGTCATGGGCGGGCACTGGCAGATCAGCGAGGTCATCAAGCTCCTGGTCAACGGCAAGAAGCAGCCCGGGGATAAGGGCTACACGAACGTCACGCCCAAGGACGTCGACATCATCTGCGCCGGGATCAACCATCAGACGTGGTACATCCAGGTCGTCTACGACGGAGAGGACTGGACGGACCGCCTGCTGGAGGGGTTCGAGCAGCACCCCGTCTACCGCGAGACCGAGAAGGTCCGCATCGACATGCTCCGCCGCTTCGGGTACTACTCCACCGAGTCCAACGGGCACCTCAGCGAGTACGTCCCGTGGTACCGCAAGCGCCCCAAGGACATCGAGAAGTGGATCGACCTCCGCACCTGGATCAACGGGGAGACCGGCGGGTATCTCCGCGTCTGCACCGAGGGCCGCAACTGGTTCAAGAGCGACTTCCCCAGTTGGCTCAACGCCGAGGACAAGCCCATCGCACCCGAGAACCGCGGGCACGAGCATGGGTCGTACATCATCGAGGGCCTCGAGACCGGGCGGGTCTACCGCGGGCACTTCAACGTGCCCAATAACGGCTGCATCACCAACCTGCCCGAGGACGCCATCGTCGAGGTCCCCGGGTACGTGGACCGCAACGGGGTCGCCATCCCGCAGGTCGGGGACCTGCCCATGGGCTGCGCGGCCGTGTGCAACAGCTCCATCCAGGTCCAGCGCATGAGCGTCGAAGCCGCCGTCCACGGGGACGTCCAACTCCTCAAGCAGGCCGTCATGCTCGACCCCCTCACCGGGGCCGTCTGCGACCCCATCGAGATCGACCAGATGGTCGACGAGATGCTCGTTGCCCAGGCGGTGTGGCTGCCCCAGTACGCCCACGAGGTCGCCGACGCCAAGAAGCGCCTCGCCTCCGCCAAGAAGAGCAAGGCCTACAAGGGCACGTGGGACTGGAAGGGCGCGGCCCGCCTGCACACCAAGAGCGTCGCCGAGATGAAGGCCAACCGCACCCAGGCCCGCCGCAACGCCGCCGCCGCCGACAAGGCCGCCGACGACCGCGCCAAAGACGCCGCCCAGGCCCAGAAGAAGACCGAGGCGAAGAACGTCAAGAAGCGGGTGACCAAGAAGTCCTGAAGTGTCGAGAGAAGATTAAAGGTGCCTCTCAACGCCGCGGGTCTCCTGACCCGCGGCGTTGAGAGGCAAGCACACGCTATTTGACAGGAAGACCGTTCCCGATCCGCGGCGACGCCTCGGGGCGGGCAGGTCTGCGGGCAGGAGGCAGCGCGTGCAACCCCCCTACCAGTTGAAGTACGAACTCACGCGGAAGCAGAGGCTTCTCGCGCACTGGAAGGTGTGGCGTCCCTTTCTGCCTATGCTGGTGATCCTGATGGGCGGCGCACTGCTCGTCGCACGCTTCCGCTGGTGGTTGTTTCCTGCGCCGCTCCTGGTCCTGTTCCAGTCGCGGGGGTTCTGGCGTGGCTTGGTCGATGTTGTGATCTGCCGCGTACGCGTAGTGGACGCGGTCATCGAGGAAAATGGGCTTGGGGTGCTTCTCGGGAGTGGCGAGCGGTGGCACGTCTTCCTGGATGGCGTCCTGAGCGTAAGGCAGCTTGTACCTGGGCTGTGGACGATCCAGCATCGTTGCGGATGGGTACTGCACATTCCCGTGTCGGCAATCACGGACGAGCAGGTCCAACACATAAAGGATGCGGCCGCTCGCGGCCGGACCGCCGAAGGTATTCAAGCAGTGGTGGAGCGAGGCAAGATTCTGTCTGCGATGCAGATCGCGGATCGGAAGATCCGCAAGGGCAGTTCGTGACCCTGCTAGCTCGCAACCTCCATGGAGGACTGAAGAATGCATTCCCCCGTCAAGCTGATGCACTGCGATCTTAACTGGACCGTCTACGGCCCCTCCGCGCCGTGGGACTGGGCGTTCGTCGACCCGAAGGAGTACTTCGACTGGCACATGGCCTTCGGGACCAACGTCATGTACTGCCAGGCCTACCTCTTCGGGGGGACCGCGCTGTACCCGTCGAGGCTCGGGGCCCTCGCCCCGGGGCAGGGGTCGCAGCTCTTCCCCCGCCTCTATGAACTCGCCCGCGGGCGCGGCGTGCCCGTGTGGTCGTACTTCTGCGTCGGGGCGGACCTCGTCGTCAGCAACCATCGCGGCGGGTGGGTCGTTCCCGGCAGCCGGACGCGCAAGACCGGAGAGGGCGTGTTCCCCTACGGGTTCCTCGCCCCCGAGTCCCCGTGGACGGACCTGCTGCTGGCCCGCGTGCGGGAGTTCCTGGGGATGTATCCGGTGGACTGGCTGCTCTTCGACTGGTTCGGGTACGGCGGGATCGAACCGGACCGTGACCCCGTCGTCCCCGCCGAGTACGCTCGCGAGCCCTTCCAGCGCATCATCGGGCGCCCGATGCCCGAGCGGTCCGAGGACATCCCGCCCGACGAGCAGATCCGCTACAAGCGCACCGTGCTCGCCGACCAGTTCCGCCGCCTCCGCGACGCGGTCAAGGAGACCTCCCCCGACACGAAGATCCTCTTCAACGTCCCCTACCACCGCCCCGCCGAGTCCGTCTGGGTCGATCATCCGATGCTCAAGGAGTCCGACGCGCTGTTCGCCGAGTGCTCCCGCCCCGACGTGCTGGAGTGGCTGCTCTCCGTCCGCCGCCCCCACCAGCGGGTGATGACCACCGTCCTGGGGCGGATGCAGGAAGGCGAGTGCGACCCGAACTCCTGGCGGCGATGGTACGAGGCGGGGTGCGACTTCTTCGGGTACGCCTGGGGCGATCCGCCCGACTTCCGCCCCCACCCCCGCTACGAAGCGGGCCTGGAGATCGTCCGCTCGGCCTTCGCCGAGATGGAATAGCCCTCTTGCATGCGAGTCTCAAGGATACGCGAACCCTTCTCCCCTGGGGGAGAAGATGTCGCGCAGCGACAAATGAGGGGGCCCTTCGCCAATCGCAGGCGATCAATCTCGCTGTCAGACCGCTGCAACTGTCCCCGGCACCCCCCTCACCGCCCCGCTGCGCGGGGCACCTCTCCCCGGGGGGAGAGGGGTTGGATGCCCCGTTCCCTGGTTCCCGGATCCTGATTCCCGGTTCCTGGTTCCTCCCCCCCCAACATCACCCCTCGCAGCGCTTGCAGTGCTTCGCCCCGCATGCTATCTACGCCCCCGATGAACACACTGACGGACAAGTTGGCGGGGCGGTTCCTGGTGGTGGACGGGCCCGACGGGACGGGCAAGAGCACGCAGATCCAGCGGCTGTGCGCGTGGCTGCGGGATGCTGGCGCCGCCGTCACCGCCGTTCGCGACCCAGGCGGGACGGCCATCGGGGACCGCATCCGTGCGATCCTGCTCGACCCCCTCCACGCGGAGATGGCCGTGCGGTGCGAGACGATGCTCTACATGGCGTCGCGGGCGCAACTGGTGGAGCAGATCGTCCGCCCGGCTCTGGCGCGCGGGGAGTGTGTGCTCTGCGACCGGTACATCTCGGCGACGGTGGCGTACCAGGGCGCGGGGGGCATGGACCCGGACCTGGTGCGGTCCGTGGGCGAGGCGGCCGTGGGGGGGCTGTGGCCCGACCTGACGCTGCTGCTGGACCTCCCCCCGGAGGTGGGCCTGTCGCGGATCCGGGGCACGCTCGACCGCGTCGAGGCCAAGGACCTCGCCTACCACCGCCGCGTCCGCGACATCTTCCTCCGCCAGGCCCAGGAGGCCCCCGAGCGGTTCCGGGTCCTCGACGCCTCCGGGACGCCCGAGGACGTGCAGTCCCGCATCCGCCAAGCCCTCGAAACCTGGGCGTCCACGTAGCCCCTCGCCCGGACCCGGGCAAGCGGAACAACTCGACCCAAAAAAGCCGTGGCGGCTCTTGACGGCCCCCGGCCGAGCCGATAGTCTATAACGTCTGGACACGGGAGTGTGCCCGAGTGGTCAAAGGGATCAGACTGTAAATCTGACGGCTCAGCCTTCGGTGGTTCGAATCCACCCGCTCCCATCCGCAGAAAACGCCGCCGCAAGGCGGCGTCTTCATGCGCGGGGCGAACGAAGACTCCGAGCGCCGCGACCGGAAACCCACCTCACGAATCGGGCGTGACCCGCCGCGGTTCCTCGCCCCAACACGGCCGGGTCGGCCAGAGGCTCCCTCCGCCCCCCGCCGTTGAGGACGACTCCATGGCAGATTCTTCCGCTGATCCCCCCGTCAAAGCAGGCCACTTGGCTTGGATGGGGCCCATTGACACCCGCCCGGCGATCCCGTGTTTGCAGGGGTCAAGTATTTTTATTTTCCGGCTGGACATGCGGGAAGCAGGTGATAGAATGCTTCGAGTTAGAACTTCGCCGCGAGAAACGGCGGGTGAGAACTAACCGGCTGAGCCGCCGGTTCGGGTATGTGTGAGGGCAGGGTCAGAGAGCGACCCATCTCCTATTCCTGCCTGCAGCCTCGATTGCGAGGCGTGTTTTCTGCATCGTAACACCGGTCGGAGTGCGGCCCCTGGGGCGGCATTCCGGCGGTGTGGGCACGGAATGTCATTGGCACACGTAGGTGTAAGTGATTGCGCGCTCGGTCTTTCTGTCAAACAAAGGAGAGGACAATGTCGAGGGTTTTGTTGTTACTGATCGGGGCGGGGATCTTGGTCGGTCTGAGTCAGGCCGCACCGGCAAGCATTATGATCCAACTGGGCGGAGTCGATCTCCGCTACACCGGATCGGCCATCACGAACGTGGGAGGCGCGACTCCCGATTCGCTCACCAACGTAACGTTCATGGTCGACGGCGGGACGGTGGGCGTGGACAGCACGGGGGTTGCCCTGGGCCTGGACATCCCCGGCGTGTTCAACCTTCCTCTCACCGGCGGGACGGTCAACAGCGCCGCCAACGGCAGCTTGGATCTGTACCTCAGCGGCGGGGACTTTCTGTCGTTGACGCTGGATTCCGCCAGCGTCAGCTACGTTCCGATGACCTCGACCATGAAGTTCGTCTTCGTGGGCGTGTCCTCGAGCATCGACGGGCAGCAACTGCCCTACGGGCTCACCCTCATCGATCCCGTAAGCGTCTCGTTCTCCACGCAGGTCAGCCAACTGACCAGCTCGGGCGGATACGTAACGGGGTTCACGTCGGCGGGCACTGGCGAGGTTCAGGGCATACCCGAACCGGCCACCCTGGCCCTGCTGGGCCTCGGCGGGCTGACGCTGCTGGTCCGCCGCCGCCGCACGGCGTGACGTTTCCGGCACTGATGACGACGAATCCAACGCCCCGCGGATCACCGCGGGGCGTTCTCTTGCGCCCGGCCGAACGGTCCCATATAGCGCCCGGCGCCATGGTTCGCCCACGCCTAGGCAGGCCGCAACCCCCCGCCCGGCCCGGCCACGATGGCCGATCAACGTCTCGCACCCATGGAACGTGGTTGCTCCGCCGGCGGCTTGGCCCTGCGCCTGTCGAAGGGCCGCCGCAAAGCGGGCGCCACAACCACGCTTCGCGCCTCGCGTCCTCACCTTCCCGGACGACGGGGGTCAGGAGACCCCCGTCGCATGCGCCTGCTGTTCCCTAGTGCCTAGTGCCTAGTGCCTAGTGCCTAGTGCCCAGTGCCCAGTGCCTCGCCTCAAAGCGCCTTCACCGGCACGCGTTTGCCCTTCTTGGAGGACTCGATGGCGGCGAAGACCATGGCGAGAGACTTGATGTTGTCGTGGCACTCGGTCTGGGGGACGGCGCCCTTGCGGAGGAAGGCGAGCATCTCGCGCAGGGCCCCGTGCATGCCGCCGGCCTTCATCGAGGCGTTGGCGATGGGGAGCGGCTTCTTCTCGCGGTGGAAGCCCGTCTTGCCCACGACGATCTCCCCGTGCGGTTCCTGGTCGTGGTCGTAGAGCAGCGTGCCCTTGTCGCCGATGATCCGCCAGTCGCCGTTCCAGGAGGTGTGGCAGCCCTCGGCGCACCACGAGCCGCGGTACGTGAACAGCACGCCGTTGCTCATCTCGAAGATGCAGCTCGCGGCGACGTCGCCCTTGTACCACGACCCGACGGGGTTGAACTCCTGGGCGTAGACGGCCACGGGGTCCGCCCCGGTCATGAAGCGGGCGAGGTCGAAGTGGTGGATGGCCATGTCGAGGATGAGGGGGCTGGGCATCTCGTCGCGGAACCCCCCGAAGTGGGCCCCGATGTAGAAGTCGCAGTTGATCGTCGTGAGCGTCCCGACCTTCCCTCCGCGGACGGTCTTGGCGACCTTGGCGTGGATGGGGTTCCAGCGGCGGGACTGGGAGACCATGTACATCCTGCCGGTCTCCTCGGCGGTGCGGACCATCTTGCGGGCCTCGGCCATGGAGTTGGCCATGGGCTTTTCGCCGATGACGTGGGCGCCGGCCTTGAGGGCGGTGACGGTGACGTTGCAGTGCGCGTCGGGGATGGTGAGGTCCAGAACGAAGTCGGGGTTGTGCTTCTTGAGCATGGCCGGCAGGTCGCTGGACGCCTCGGCCGACAGCTCGTACTTCTGGATCTGGCCCTCGGCGGCGGTCGGCCGCAGGTCCACGACGGCGACCACGTCCACCTTCTCCGCCTTCAGCGGCGGGAACCACGCGTTGGAGATGCCCCCGGCCCCGACGACGATTACACGCTCGCGCGCCATGTCCGTACCTTTCCGTTTCGGATTCGCCTTGCCGTCCCCGCAACGATCGCCGGGACATGAACGCAAAGCGTACGCCGCGGAGCACGGAATGCAAGGCCTTAGCGGGCGTTTCTTGAGCGGGGATGAACGCGGATGAACGCACACCTCGGGCGTACTGGATGGACTTCATGGACGACATGGATAGAATGGACAGAATGGACGCCGCCGACGGAACACAGCCCAAGTTGCGCGGCAGGACCGACTTCCCCGCTCCGGTCCCCCCTATCCTCGCATCCCCTGCATCTCCTGCATCCCCGCTCTCCCCTCCTCATCTGAGTTCATCTGCGTTCATCCCCGCTCAATGTCTTCCCGCCCGCAGGGCCGGGACGTCGAACTCGTCTCCGCGGAAGGAGTGCCCGAGGTACGTCTTGCGGACGAGTTCGTCGTTGACCAGCTCGCGCGGGGGGCCCTCGCGGAGGACCTTGCCGTTGTCGATGATGTACGAGCGATCGGTGACGGTGAGCGTCTCGCGAACGTTGTGGTCGGTCAGCAGGATGCTGATCCCGCGGTCCTTGAGCCCGCGGATCTCGCGCTGGAGGTCCTCGACGGCGATGGGGTCCACGCCGCTGAAGGGCTCGTCGAGGAGGATCATGGTGGGGTTGGTGACGAGGGCGCGGGCGATCTCGAGCTTTCGCCGCTCCCCGCCCGACAGTGTGCGGGCGAACTGCTTCTGCACGTGCGCGAGCCCGAACTGGTCCAGCAGGTGGTTGCAGCGGTCGTTGCGAACGCGGCGGGAGAGCTTCATCGTCTCGAGGACGGCTTGGAGGTTCTCGCGGACGGTCAGGCGGTGGAAGATGCTGGGCTCCTGCGAGAGGTAGCCCAGGCCGCGGCGGGCGCGGCGGTACATGGGCATCTTCGTCACGTCCACCCCGTCGAACACCACCGTCCCACCGTTGGGCACGACCATGCCGATGACCATGCGGAACGTGGTCGTCTTGCCCGCGCCGTTTCGCCCCAGCAGGCCCACGATCTCGCCCTGCGAGACGGTGATGGAGACGTGGTCCACAACGGCTCGGCCGCCGTAACGCTTTACCAGATCAATGGCTTCCAGAAGGATCATCCGCGAGACTCACTTCCTGCCGCTCGTGGCTGTGGATAACCTGTGGGCAACGGCGCGGCCGCCGCGACCTCTGCGTCCGCAATCAGCACCATTTCTGCCCCCATCGCGCCGCTCCACAGGGGCCCGTCGCACCTGCCATGCGCCGCCCCGTCCGGCCATGGATGTCAAGCTCTTCCATGACAACATGTTACACAACTGTGCTCGTCCGGTCCACCCCGGCGTCGCTCCGGCCTCACCCCGCGGCGACGGTTCGGGCGAGCGGCCGGCTGGCTGACCCGCCGTAAAGGGCAGACATCGGCGAGTGTGGATAACTCTGCGCAAGGCCGCCCGACACCGCCTCACCGTATCATCCGCATCCGCCCGAAGTTGGGGATGATGGGAACGCCCGGCATGTCCGGGAGGCCCGGGAAGCGGAAGCCCGCGGGCCAGTATACGAACAGCGCCCGCCCCACCAGGCTGTACCGCGGGACCGTGCCGAGCTGGTACTGGAAATTGCCTTCCTCGTCGTACAGCCGCAACGTCGGGCTCGCCAGCGCCCACCCGCGCCCGTCGAGCGAGTGCGGGCTGTTGTCGCCCAGGCAGAAGAACTCGTCCAGGTCGTCGATGGGGCTGTCCAGCAGATGAATGGGCGTCCCACTGGTCCCCCACCCGCCCTGGTCAAACTCGACGCGCCGGAAGCGGACGTCCTCGGAGCCCAGCACGCCCTTCTCGTGGGCCTCGCGGAGCTTGCGGGCGTAGTCCCCGCGCGGGCTGCCGTACAGCGGCTGGGGGGTGAGCAGGGCCTGCGTGTAGAACACGTCCCGCATCACCTTGACGTGCTGCAGGATGCACCCGCCCCCGCCGACGGCGATGCGGATCTCGGGCTCGGGGATGGGCTGCATCTCCACGCGGTCCATCCGGTCCTTGATCCAGGCGTAGTCGGCCCCGTACTCGCCGTCCTCGCTCCGGGCGACGACCTCGTCGTTAACCAGGACCGCCACGGACAGATCCACATGCACCAGGGCTACGCGGTAGCCTTGGCCCGGAGTCATGGGGGGGAGCCTGGCCTCGTCCCAGAGCACCGATGCGCCCTCACCGTCCAGCGTCTCGCCCCAGAGCTGCACGGTCCCGGCGGTGTCGATGACCGCGCGGAACCGCCGCTCGAAGCTCGTGGTCTCCAGGACCACCGTCGCGGGCTCCTCTTCGGGGAACAGCACGGCCGAGAGCTTGATGTCGCTGACGATATCCCGCCGGAGGCTGAACTGGCGGAAGGAGTCGCTGTGCTGGTTATAGCCGTACTTGGGCAGGAAGTGCGCCCGCTGGGCGCGGAAGTCCAGGACGCCCGGAACCGCTCCGCCGCGGAAGCGGAACGAGCGCCCGGCGTGGTCGAGGTCCCACAGCGCCTCGTCGCCCTCCTGGGGTTCCCATCGCGGGGGCACCAGGCCGTTGAGGCGGTCCGGGGCGGGCCGGTAGTCGTTGTCGAAGATCACCTGCCACATGGCGTCCTGGGCGCGGCGGGGCTTGCGGCGGATGTGCCACTCCTCCGCCTCCGTGCGGACGAACACGTCCCCGTGCACGATCTCGATGGTCTCCCCGGGCAGGCCGATCAGGCGCTTGATGTAGTTCTGCCGATTGTCCTGCGGGTTCTTGAAGACCACCACGTCCCAGGGCTGGGGCTCGGAGAAGTTGTACAGGTACTTCAGGACCAGCACGCGGTCCCCGCTGTTGGGCCAGTCGCCCTCGGCCGGAACCGCCCCGCAGTTGGGGCAGCGGGAGTCGGCGGCGGAGGAGGGGACGGCTCGGCCGCGCTGGCCGGTCAGGTAGGCGTTGTCCTCCTTGGGCACACCGTAGGAGTACTCGTACCCGCAGACCTGGCACTGGAGGTCGAGATGTTCCCCCAGCAGCCGCGGGGCCATGGAGCCCGTGGGGATGACGAAGGCCTCGACCATGAAGGCGCGCAGGACGAACGCCAGGATGATCGCGACCCAGATGCTCTCGAAGGTATCGCGGACGGCCTGGAGGTCCTTGTTCGCCTTGTCCTGCTTCTTGCTCATCGAACCCGTCAGGATACCCTCCCGCGCGGGGTGCTGCCAAGCGCCCCGTGCGGAATTCGCAGGAACCGTCCACACCGGCGGGGGCTCGGGGCGGTAGTTCGCAGGGCGTGCAGACACTGTAGCGAAGCGAAGGCGCCTGCGCGCGGGACACGCCATCCCGCGCGCAAGCGTCTCCGCTCCGCTCCGACGCTTGCACGCCCTACCTGCTGCACTTCCGCCCCTCCCCGCCTGTTCCCGCTTGCCTGCACCGGGCGATGCTGGTATGAGAGCGGCACCACGAGAGCGGCGATTGGCCGCGGGAGAGCATGCACATGGAAACGGCGGAACTGGCGAAACGGATTCGCGAGGTGGCGTACCTGGAGGGCGACTTCCTCCTGCGGTCAGGCAAGCGCAGCAAGTACTACCTCGACAAGTACCTCTTCGAGACGCAGCCGGACATCCTGCTGGAACTGGGCCACCGCTTCGCCCAGCACGCCGCGGACGCCGACATGATCGCCGGGGCCGAACTCGGCGGGGTGGCGTTGGCGGCGGCGGCGTCGATGGCGGCGGGCAAGCCCTTCGTGATCGTCCGCAACCAGAAGAAGGACTACGGCACGTCCAAGCTGCTGGAAGGCAAGGTCCCCACGGGCTCGCGCGTGCTGCTCGTCGAGGACATCGCGACGACCGGCGGGCAGGTTCTCGAGGCCGCCCAAACCCTCGCCGACGCCGGGGCCACCGTCACCCGCATCGTCGCCACCATCGACCGCCAGGAAGGCGCGCGGGAGAACATCGAGAAGGCGGGCTACCGCTTCGACGCCCTGCTGACGCGGGCGGATCTGGGAATCTGAGGATCCGGCTTTCGGCGAGCGGCGAGAGGCGGACTTCGCTTGCCCTTTTGGCGTGACGCCAAAAGGGCAAGCTGCAATGCAAGGTCCGCGTTGCTTTCGGCAGCAAATCAAAGCTCTGCCGCCGATCGCCGAAAGCCGACTGCGGATCGCTGTCCGCTGCTCGCTACGCCCCCCCCACCCGCTGGGCCAACTGGACGTAGTGCATCCGCACTTCGTAGAGGGCCTGGTCGAGGGCGCCCTTCTCCTCCTCGGTGAGGTTCCCTCGCGTCTTCTCCTCGAGGACGGCGAGCGTGTCGATCAGGTGCTTCGCCAGGTCCAGGTCCACCAGGCGGCGGTTCGTGCGCGGGTCCACGTACCCGCCCAGGGACATCAGGGCCTGGGCGGCGACGGAGTTCACCAGCGTGATGAAGTTCGCGGGCGGAAGTTCCTGCTCCCCGCCCTCCGCCCCCGCCTCTCCGCCGGCGGCGAGGCCCGGACCGGCCGTCGCCTTCGCGCCCTCGACCTCCTTCGCCAGACGCTCCTTCTCGGCCTGCGCCTGCGCTTTCCAGTCGCTGTCGATGATGATCTTCGGGGCTTCGTCGCCCTGGGGCTTCTCGTTCTCAGCCATTCTTCGCTCGCTTTCGTAAGGGTCTGGGGATCGGTCCGGCCCAATGCTAGCGGCGGGGGCTCCGGGTTTCCAGTACGTCCCGCGCGTCACGCCCCGGCGATGCGGGGCATGGGCATGGGCGCCGACGCCATCGTCGCCTGCACGAACTCCTGCAGGAGCTGACGCTTCACGTCGCTCGCGGCCGGGTCGTCCCAGAGGTTGTGCAGCTCGCCCGGGTCCTCCTGCAGGTCGAACAGCTCTCCGAAGTCGAAGCTCCGGTAGACGGTGATCTTGTAGCGCTGGTTCACGTACGAGCGCATGTGAACCTTCGTGGGCGTGTGGTGGTTCTCGGTGATCGACCACGCCCGCACAGGCTCCCCGCCGGCCCACGCGGGCATCTGGTCCACGCCCGTCATGGCCCCGGGGACCTCGCGGCCGGCGGCGCGGAGGAACGTGGGGGCCAGGTCCACGAGGTTCTGGATGGCGTCGCTCACGCGCCCCGCGGGGACGCGCCCGGGGAAGCGGACGATGTACGGGATCCGCAGCATGTCCTCGTAGTGGTGGATGCACTTGGCGACCAGCCCGTGCTGCCCCAGGAAGTGCCCGTGGTCCGTGGAGAAGACCACCAGCGTGTTCTCGGCCATGCCCAACTGGTCGAGGCGGTCGAGGATGCGCCCGATCTCGCGGTCCATCAGGGAGGTCATCCCGTAGTAGACGGCCGTGTCCTTGCGGAGTTCGTCCTCCTGGTGCAGATGGCAGTGGGCCCCGTGGATGTGGGGCTCGTCGAACAGCGAGCGGAAGTCCGGGTTACGCTGCTGGGAGAGCCGGAAGTGCTCGGGGTTGCGCTCGTGCTCCTCGGGGTGCACGCGGCCGATGGGCATGTCGGAGGGCTCGTACATGGACGCCCAGGGCTCGGGGACGATGTACGGCGGGTGGGGATCGTGGAAGCTGGCCCAGCAGAAGAAGGGGCGATCAGCCGCCTGGGCGCGCTCGATTTGGGTGATGGTGCGATCGGCGGTCCAGACGGAGTAGTGGTACTCCTCGGGCAGGTTCCATGAGCGCCCGCCGGGGGCGGTGTAGGAGCCTCGCTTGTCGGGGCGGCGGTTGGGGTCGGCGGGCGGGTCCTGGAAGTAGTCCCGCCAGTTCTTCAGGCCCTTCTCCTCCATCCAGAGGGCGTAGTGCTGCCCCGCGTGGGCCTCGTCGCCGTGCATGCGGGCGGTCTCGACGTGCTCGAACCCATACCAGGGCCCGTGGAAGTTCCGCCAGAAGTCCAGGTCCCGCAGAGTGGGCTGGCACTCGATGGACTCCATGCCCGGCCGCGAGGCGAGCGGCTGGAAGTGCGCCTTACCGATGAGGCTCGTCGCGTAGCCCTCGTGCTGGAGCAGTTCGCCGACGGTGGGAACGTTCTCGAAGAGCTTGGTCCCCAGCGACCACGCCCCGTGCTGCGAAGGATACATGCCCGTAATGATGCTCGCGCGGGTGGGCGTGCAGGTGGGGTTGGGGCAGTAGGCGCGGTCGAACCGTGTGCCCTCGGCGCAGAGGCGATCGAGGGCGGGGGTGCGGATGGCGGGGTTCACGGCGCCCAGGGCGCTGAAGTGGTGCTGGTCGCTGGTGATGAGAAGGATGTTCGGTTTGTTCGTTGGCATGTCGTCTTCCTCCGGGGTTTCAACGGAAGGTGGGGAGGATAGCGGAGCGTGGGGACGAGGTCCAGAGGGAGCGCAACCGAACGCCTCCGGACTGCGCCCGGAGAATGAACTGAAGCACCACGAAGCCGCGATGGTGTTCCGCCCCCCCCCGACGCAGTCGGGGGGGGGCGGAGCGGGGGCGTTTGGGCTATACCGACTGCTTCGCCGTGCGCTTCGCCCTTCGCTCCAGCGCCGCCTGGACCAGACCGACGAACAGGGGCTGGGGGTGCAGCGGGCGGGAGGTCAGGCAGGGGTGGGCCTGCGTGCCCACGAAGTACGGATGCACCGAGCGGGGCAGCTCGAGGATCTGCATGATCGGCTGGCGGGGATGGCGGCCGGAGAAGACCAGCCCGCCGGCCTCCAGGCGTTCGATGTAGCGGGGGTCGACCTCGTAGCGGTGGCGGAAGCGCAGGCGGACGTGCTCGGAAGCGAACAGCTCGTGCGCGAGCGTTCCGGGCGTGATCTGCACATCCTGCCCGCCGAGGCGCATGTTCCCGCCCAACCCCTCGATCTTCTTCTGCTCGGGCAGGATGTCGACGACGGGCTCGCAGTCCTCGTTGAACTCGGTGGACCCGGCGTTGGCGATCCCGCAGACGTTGCGGGCGTACTCGATGACGGCCATCTGGAACCCCAGGCAGATGCCCAGGTACGGCAGGCCGTTCTCGCGGGCGTAGCGGACGCAGGCGATCTTGCCCTCGGTCCCGCGCGATCCGAACCCGCCCGGGACGATGACGGCGTCGAGGTCCGCGAGTTTCTCGGCGGCTCCCCCGCCGTCGATGTCGGTGGTGTCGACCCACTGGATGTCGACGTCGGCGTTGTTGGAGACCCCGGCGTGTTCGAGGGCCTTGGCGATGGAGGCGTAGGCGTCGCGGAGGGCGGTATACTTGCCGGTGATCCCGATGGAGACCTTCTTCTGCCCCTGCCCGATGCGGGAGGCGAAGCGTTCCCACTGGAGGGCGGCCCGCGCGTCGGCGGCGGAGTTCACCCGCCCCCCGAGGTTCAGGAGCTGCACGACCTCGCTGTCGAGCCCCTCCTCCCGCATGATCTGCGGGAGCAGGTAGATGCTCGGCAGGTCGTGCATGGAGAACACGCGGCGGACGGGGACGTTGGTGTAGACGGAGATCTTCTGCCGCACCTTCTCCGTCACGGGCTCCTCGGCGCGGACGGCGATGATGTCGGGCATGATGCCCAGTTCCATCAGCCGCTTGATTCCGAGTTGGGCGGCCTTGGACTTCTGCTCCCCCAGCGCCGGGGGCGCCAGGACGTACGTCAGGGCGACGAAGACCACCGACCCCTCGCCCTCCTCGTAGGAGAGTTCGCGAAGGGCCTCGATGTAGTAGGCGTTCTCGAAGTCGCCCACCGTGCCCCCGACCTCGACGAAGATGACGTCGGCCTTGGACTTGGCGGCGAGTTGGCGGAGGCGGAGCTTCACCTCGCCCGTGACGTGGGGGATCATCTGCACGTCGCGTCCGAGGTAGTCGCCCGCGCGCTCCTTGTTGAGCACGGAGGTGAAGATCTGCCCGCTGGTGGCGAAGTTGTCGCCGGAGAGGTTCTGGTCGAGCATCCGCTCGTAGGTGCCCAGATCCATGTCCGTCTCCATCCCGTCGTCGAGGACAAACACCTCCCCGTGCCGGATCGGGTTGAGCGTCCCGGCGTCGACGTTGAGGTAACCCTCGAGCTTGATGGGGGCGACACGGAGGCCCTTGTCCTTCACCAGCTTGGCGAGGGAGCTGGAGAAGATGCCCTTGCCCAGGCCGCTGATGACGGTCCCCAGGACGACCACGTACTTTACCTCGCCCAGACGGTAGCCCTCGGGCAGAGGCGTGTAGAACTCGGTTTCGTCGGTGCGATGGCTCACCGAGCGCAGAAGATCAGATGCGTCACTCATGGGCGCGTACTGTAGCGCGCGGACGCCGGAAAGGCAACCCTGCGATGGTCCGTGGGCCCAGAAAACTGGTCGCCGCTCCCCGGGCCCCAGGGGGAGGGAGGCAGAGACGCGCAAAAGAACGCCGCCCCCGGATGCGGGGGCGGCGTGGGCGTTTCTTGGGGTACGGCGTGGGGATCAGCCGCGGCGGACGTTGGCGGCCTTGGGGCCCTTCGCCCCGTCGGTGACGTCGAAGTTCACGGCCTCGCCCTCGTCGAGGGTCTTGAAGCCTTCGCCCTGGATGTCGCTATGGTGGACGAACACATCCGTCCCGTCATCGGAGGTGATGAACCCGTAGCCCTTGGTGTTGTTGAACCATTTGACCCGACCGGTAGCCATGATGCGGCTCCTTGTGACCAACGGCAGGATGAGAGTTTGCTGATACGCGGCAGGTGAAAACAACCGCTCGGAAAGCCCCATTTTCGAGATGAATGCTCTTCAAGATTTGACACTGCCTAAGGTGAATCTCGCAAACCGGCCCGGCTGCCACCCGGACCTCGGCGACGGAGTCGAGAACGCTCTCTTTACGCTCTCCGCCACCCTAAGATCACCTCGGATTCTCCCCCAGACTCACCAAACCGTCAAGCATGTTTTGTGGATTCACATTACTCCGGTACTTACGAGTTTTGCTACTTCTGTAACCGTTCGCGGGGCGCCATCCTCCAGCGGCGTTGTTTGACGCTTGAGGGTGCTGCGGCGTGGCGGGCCCACCCT
Source organism: Phycisphaerae bacterium (assembly GCA_041687095.1). Taxonomy (GTDB): domain Bacteria; phylum Planctomycetota; class Phycisphaerae; order SM23-33; family SM23-33; genus JAWLCQ01. Next base: position 39,426 of record JAWLCQ010000009.1, read on the forward strand.
CCCCACACCGCAGACAGCATGCGGCTTGCGGGTGGCGTCCCGTTGGGCGATTGAGGACAGACCGGGGACTGGGCGAGATGACCTGCTACGCCGGACCGAAGACGTGCAGCGTCCGCTCCAGCGCCAGGCCCAGGTAGTCGGTCTCTGCCCTCCCCAGGCGGACGGGGCGCGAGCCGATCCCCCGCCTTGGCCGCGAGCCGCACAGCTCCTGCAGGATCGTCAGCTCCTTCACGCGCCGCCCATACCCGTCGTGGAAGCCCTGCACCCCCACGCTGGTGTTGGTCCACAGCAACTGCGGGCGCACGGAACCCCAGGTGACGGGGCAGGAGCCCTGGCCCACGTAGTCGGGCTGGATCGTCCACAGCCGCTCGCCCCGCCCCGTGAAGAGCGTGAGCGTGCCCATGTTCCCCCACCGCGTCGCTGCCACCACCTGCCTGCCCGGAATGTCGTCGCGGAGTTTGCCCACGAACCGCCCCTGCGCGTGCCCGATCCGGTGCGCCGCCCGCGTCCGTCCCGTTCGCGCATCCACCACGTAGCAGCCCGACGACCCGCCCAGCAGAAAGGCGACGGGGTCGCTGGCGTCGTCGTCCGCGAGGTCCCCGACGGCGACGGCGTCGTAGTGCTGGGCGTGCGGGATGGCGAGTTCCTCCTCCGCGAGGTCGTGCGTCCAGAGCACCTGGCCCGACGCGTCGAGCAGGATCCCCCCCGCCAGCAGCTCGTCCCGCCCGTCGCGATTCACGTCGGCGAACGCGACCGCGTAGTGGTGCCCGTACCACGCGGTGTCGATCGTGTGGTCCCACAGGAGGTTGAGTTCGCGGTCGAACGCCCACAGGTGGATCCCCCCGCCCCCGCGGTCCTTCCGCCACTCGCGGAGGACGATGTCGAACGCCCCGCCCCCGCGCAGGTTCCCCGTCCCATCCGACCAGTCGAGGTGCCGCAGCATCGCCTCGTCGATCGGGACGTCGATCCGCTTGCGGGCGAGGACTTGGCCGGTGCGCCCCGACAGGACGAGCATCTCGTCCTGGACGGCCATGCGGTAGGCGCCCCCGACGACGTTGACCGCCTCCTCGCCCCGCCGCTCGCCCGCGAGAACGTAGAGCAGGCGGCCCTCGTCGCACACGCCGGTGGAGGGCTCGACCATCGACGGACGGTCGATGGGCGTCTCCCAGAGGACCTGCCCCTCGGGGGTCAGGGCGCGGAGGCCGGTCGGTGTGGGGACGAGCAGGTCGAAGCGGCCCTCCTCCGCAAAATCGCAGAATGTGGGGCTCCCGCCCAGCGCGTCGAGGTCGTAGGTGCGGATGAGGACGGGGTCGGGGATGTCCGCACCGAGGCGGCGGATGGAGTTCTGACGGACGAGGGCGCGGGCGTCGTCGCGATCCTTCTGGGCGGGCGTCTGCAGGATGCGGACGGAGGCGACGTTGGCGGCCCCGTGCAGGCGGATCCCCGCCTTGCCGGAATGGAACGTCGTGTCCGTGGCGAAGAGGTCCACACCGAGCTGCTCGCACGTCGCGCGGATCCCGTCCCCGTCGAGTTGGACCTCGAGCGTGAGGTAGGCGCCCTCGGGGACCTCGACGGGCTGCTCGGCGAGGGGGAGCCACTCGTCGTCGCGGCGGCGGAGCAGGACGGCGCGCCGCCGGCCCTCGATGGCGAATTGGTAGTACGAGCGGGACGTCTGCCAGCGGAAGACCACGCCCGCCAGGGCCTCCCCGACCCCGTGGCGATCGGCATTGTTGTTGGCGTGGGCGGCGAGGGGGCGGACCTCGGCGACGATGCGCCCGTCGCGGAGGTCCAGCGCATCGGCGACGAGGGCCCGCTCGATCGTCCCGTGCGGATCGGAGAGAAGGGCCAGCACCTGCCGCCCGTCGTCCTTCTCCACGCTGAAGCACGACGGCAGCCGCCACCCGCCCCACGGCGCCAGCGGCGTGGCCCAGCCCGTGAAGCAGCGGCGGTCGGTGTCGGTGGGCTCGCTCTGCGGGTCCAGCACGGGCCCCAGCGTTGCGGCGGTGAGGTCGATGGCGGCGATAATCTGCTCGCGTTCGGTGAGGTGCGGCATGATATAGTCCTTTGTGAAGGCGATGGGTACGATGGGGCGGAGTGTAGGTTCCGCGCGAACCGATGTCCAGACAGGGGAGCGGGAATTGCGCATTGCGGATTGCGGATTGCGGACTCTTGCGAACCGGAGCGATGAGCGCCCACGACGACGCGCGGAGCTTCCGGGGTCTGTCTGCGCAATTCGACAGACGCCCAATGGCAAGCCGCTTCCGACCCGCTCTGCGACGCTGAGATACACCCGCCATCCGGGAGTTCTCTTCTCACGCATCGCATTCCGCGAGGTTCCCCCTTCGCGATCGATCCTGACGCGCAACAATCCGCAATCCGCAATCCACAATCCGCAATCGCCCGCCCTCGCCAACCACCCCTGGAGCACAGACCCATGACGCCCCGTGAACGCCTGCTCACCGTCCTGCGCGGGGAGATCCCCGACTGTGTGCCGTGCGATCCCGACATCTCCAACATGGTCCCCTCCCGCCTCACCGGCAAGCCCTTCTGGGACATCTACGCCTTCCAGGATCCCCCGCTCTGGAAGGCCCACATCGACGCCTGCAAGTTCTTCGATATCGACGGGGGCTTTGAACTCTACGACTGGGGCCTGCGCGACCCAGTCACAAACTGGCGGCCGAACGTGGAGGAGCGCGTCGTCCTCCGCCGCCCCGACGGGTCCTTCGCCACGCAGATGTTTGACCTCGACCGGGGGACGTGGGCGAGAACGATCGTCTACTACACCGCCGACAACCCCACCGCCGGCACCGGCACCCCCGACAAGCTCGGGCTGCCGCCCACCCCCACCGACTGGGAACCTCTCACGGGCGTGAAGCAGTGGCCCGACGGTCTGGAGCGTTGGAAGCTCGCACGTGAGATGATGGGCGAGCAGGGCATCGTGGGCCTGCATTCGGGCGTCAGCACCTGCCAGCTCAACTCGCCCGAGGACATCTACTCGTACTACGACGACCCGCGCCCGTGGCGGGAGCGGCGGGAGGCGTCGATGGACTGGATGGAGAAGCGGATGGCGATCATCGCCCGGATGGACCCGCGCCCGGACTTCCTGCTGTGCGGGGGCAGCGGGTCGCTGGTATTCCAGACGCCCGAGATCTTCCGCGACCTCGCCCTCCCGCTGCTCAAACGCGTCACCGAACTCGCCGCCAACCTGAACATCCCCACGCACGTGCACTCCTGCGGGCCCCAGACGGAACTCGTCCGCATGGCGGCCGAGGAAACGCAACTCACCATCATCGACCCCCTGGAGGTGCCGCCCATGGGCGACTGCGACCTGGCGGACCTCAAGAAGCGCTACGGGGACCGCATCGTTCTCAAGGGCAACCTGCACACGACGAAGGTGATGCTCCACGGGAGCGTCGACGATGTCGTCGCCGCCTCCCGCGCCGCCATCGACGCCGCCGCCGCCGGCGGACGATTCATCCTCTCCACGGGCGACCAGTGCGGCCGCGATACCCCCGACGAAAACCTCCGCGCAATGGTGGAGACGGCGAGGACGTACGGGAGATACTGATTCTCAATTTTCAATTTCCAATTGCGAATTTCCAATTGGGCTGTCCCCCCGAAGGTTCCGTGCAGGGGCGGCGCATCCGCCAATTGGAAATTGGCAATTGGAAATGGAAAGTCGGCAGGCGTTCGGCTACTCGAAGAGCGCGGAACCCACGCGCACCATCGTCGCCCCCTCCTCGACGGCGACGGGGTAGTCCTGGCTCATGCCCATGGAGAGGTGGCGGAAGATCTCCCCCCCCACCCTCTCGCCGCGCATCTCCTCGAACAGTTCGCGGAGGCGGGCGAAGACCGGGCGGGTCTCCTCCATGTTCTCCGTCTGCTGGGCCATCGTCATCAGCCCGATCAGGCGGAGGTGCTTCAGCGTGCCAAGCAGCTCCGCCAGATGGATCGCCGCCCCCACCGCCACCCCATGCTTCTGCTCCTCGGCGCTGCAGTTGACTTCGAGGAGGACGGGCACGGCCTGGCCGTTGCGCTCGGCGCGGGTGTTGATTTCCTCGGCGAGGCGGAGGGAGTCGATGGAGTGGATGACGGGGCGAACGTCGAGGATGGGCCGCACCTTGTTGCGCTGCAACGCCCCGATCATGTGCCACTGGATCGGGATCCCGCCCTGGTCGCCGGGGCGGCGGTACTGGAGGGCGGCGGCGACGTCGGCGGCGCGATCGACAAGCTGCTGCACCCGCGATTCGCCCAGATCCTGCACGCCCGCGTCGATCACGCCCAGCACGGACTCCAGGTCCACGCTCTTGGTGACGGCGATGATGCGGACGTCGTTGGGCGAGCGCCCCGCACGGTCGCAGGCGGCCGCGATGCGCTCGCGGACCCGCCGCAGGTTCTCATCAATCTTCTCGCGTGGGATGGTCATCATCGCATCTTCGTCACGTAGGTCATGCAGAACTCATCGCGGCCGGCGATGGCTTCGGCGGCGTAGATGGCCCCCATGACGCCCTCGGTGCACGGATCCACCAGCGCCGCATCCATGCCCGCCCAGATGCACTGGGCGAGGGCGGCGAGGTTGACGACGCGGCGCTGCGGGAGCCCGTAGCTGATGTTGCTCAGCCCGCCCCCGATGTGCACGTCGGGCCAGGCGGAGCGGATGGCGGCGATGGCCTCGATGACCATGCGCCCGCTGTCGGGATCGGCGGAGATGGGCAGGAAGCACGGATCGACGATGATCTCGCTGACCTGCTTACCGGCGGCGGTGAGGCGGTCGATGAGCTTACCCGCGCGGTCCACGCGGTCGTTGACCTGGCAGGGCGTGCCGTCATCGCTCATCAGCAGGGCGACGACCATGCACTCGTGCCTCGCCACCAGGGGCAGCAGCGGGTCGAGGCGGTGCTGCTCCAGGGAGATCGAGTTGAGGATGGGCTTTCGCCTGGCCATCGAGAGCCCGACCTCGACGGCGGCGGGGTCGGCGGAGTCGACGGCGAGGGGGGTCTCGGTGTGGGCCTGGACGAGGTCCATGAGCCACTTCATGTTCTCGACCTCGCGGCCCTCGCGGGGGTCCCCCCCGTTGACGTCGAGGTAGTCCGCCCCGGCGGCGGCCTGCTCGGCGGCGATCTGGACGATGTGGTCCGCGTCGCGGGATTCGAGGGCGGCGGCGATCTTCTTGCGGGTGGCGTTGATCTTCTCACCGATGACGATCATGGGGGCGGTCTCCTTTTTCCGTACGCGTGCGGGGGTCAGTCCAGCCACTTCTCGAGGTCGCGAGCGTCCATGACCCGCACCTGTCCGCCGGTGGCTTCGGCGAGTTGGGTGAGGGAGGCGACGGCGGCGGCGTCGCGGGTGAGAACGACGGTGTGGATGATGCAGTGGGCGGCGTTGGCGAGACCGGCGAGGCGGACGGGATCGTCCACCGCGACGCGCGAGCACAGGACGAGCGTCCGGGGGGTCGGGGAGAGTTTCAGGGCCTCCTCGATCCGCTCGGGGGCCTTCGACGCCCCCAGCCACATCGCGTCGCTCAGGAAGTCCAGCGCCAGGATCCTGCCCCCGTCCCCGCCGGGCGCATAGCCCCCGGGCAGGGCGATCGGATGCTCCTCGCCCTCGGGCGCCTCGGCGCCCATGAGGACGGTGTACTGCGCCTTGTCGCCGATCGACTTGACCGACGCCCCAACGATTCCGCCGACGGCATCGAGCAGCCTCGCCATGCCGGCCGAGTTGTCGATCAGGTAGACCACGGGCGGGCGGACCTCGATGCCCGCGAACGTTCCCAGCCCGCTCTCAGTGGTGCGGGCGGCGAAGGGGTCGGCGGTGACGGCGGCGGGGTTATCGTTGGCGGATTCGGCCCCGTCGTCCGGGACGCCCGCGACCGGCGCGTCGGCGTCGGAGGGCGAGTCGGACAGGTTGCGGACGTGGAGGGCGAGGGCGACGGCCCCGGCGAGCATGCCCAGGACGAGCACCCACAACACGATGGCCGCGATCCCCTGGAGCACGACGGGGCGGGCCATGGGGATGTGCTCGCTGTGCGCGGGGGCGGGGGCGGCCTCCTCGTCCGCCGACTCCAGGGGCACGAACGCCCCTGCGGGCTCGGCGAGGGCGGTGGCGGCGGCGGGGGCTTCGGGCCTCGCCGCCGGCGCCTCCGGGCGCCCGCCAGGGGCGTCAGGGCGAGCATGGCGTCCATTGTCCATTGCCTCACCCGGCACGAAGACCGTGGAGCGGCAGTACGGGCAGCGACAGACCCCGCCCGCAAAGGCGTCATCAATCGAGATCTTCTTCCGGCACTCCGTGCAGCGTATTCTCATCGCGTCGATTCCTTCCGCCCCCCCCCCACCACTGGGACACGCGAGTCCATCCTATGTCTCTCTCTTACCAAAGATAGTGCTGCGAATCCACCCGGGCAATTCTCCAGTGCCATGGCACTGCCGCCGCCGCGGGTGCCACGGCTGCGCCGTTCACAGCCGTGCTCGCTCAAGCGCGGGGGCGAACACGGGTTCCGCAAAGCCGTGGCGGAGCTTGCGCGAGGGGCTTCGACTCCGCGATGGCCCGGGCAAAATGCCGAGGGAGGTCCCGCAATCCCCCTTGCCCGCCTCGCCCCGATGCGGTAGGGTTCCTCGCGCCCCAGAGGCGAAAGGAAGCACCATGAGCATCAACGTCACCGCCAAGCACCTGCAGCTCGCCGAGTCCCTCGTCGAGGAAGCGAAACGCAACGGAGGGCTCGCCCCCGTGGACCTCGCGAAGTTCTGGGCCGACCAGGAACTCGCCCACGCCAACCCCTGGGGCCCCGACATCCCCCAGGCGCCGCTGGGGATGCTCATGAGCCACGAGTGCCTCTTCGCCGAACTCGGCATTGAGGAGGACTGGTACAAGTACACCCACGACCCCGTCTGGCGGGCCCAGACGGCCAAGGCCTACAACACCAAGGCCGACCGCATCGTCGGCCGTCGCATCCTCAGCGAGCACGTCCCCGACCGCACGAAGCAGTACCCCGGGACCAAGGGCCTGCACGACCTCTTCGAGGCCAAGAACATCTGGAACGTCAACTCCTACTGGCTGATGGAGTCCGCCCACGGGGAGGACGAACTCCAGGCCCTGCTCGACCGCGTGGAGCAGCGCCTCGACGGGGACCTGCGGAGCTTCCTGCTGCCGGACAACTGGGAGAGCGAGAAGGCCCGCCTGCTTGCCGAGGGCGTCAAGCCCCCGCTGTACCGCGGACAGCGCGGGCCGGTGACCTTCGCCGCCAGCGTCTACGGCCCCGAGCCGCTCATCTACCTCGTGCTCGACAACCCCGGCCTCGCCGCCCGCTTCCGCGACCTCATCCTGCGCGCGATCCTCGCCATCGCCCGCATCAAGGACGAGGAGGCCGGATACACTCCCGACACCGCTCCCCACGGGTGGTACTGGGCCGACGACAACTGCTGCCTGATGAACCCCGACATGTACGAGCACTTCGGGTATCCGATCCTCAAGGCCGTCTTCGACCGCTACTCGCCCAACCCCGAGGACCTGCGCGGCCAGCACTCCGACTCGCCCATGGGCCACCTGCTGCCCCTGCTGGGCCAACTGGGCATGACGAACCTCAACCTCGGGCCCACGGTGATGATCGACGAGATCCGCCGGCACTGCCCCCGCGCGGTCATCCGCGGCCAGCTCGCCCCCTTCACTCTCTCGCGGAACGAGGAGGTCAACATCGTCGCCGAGTTCCTCCGCGACTTCGACATGGGCCGCGAGCACAAGGGCTGGGTCTTCGACACCGCCGGCTCGATCAACAACGGCTCGATGCTGACGGGCATGCGGCTGATCATGGCGGCGATTCAACGGTACGGGCGTTTCGGAGCCTAGCGCCCCCGGATCGCCGGAGGCCGCTCCTCGCGCCCCTGTCCACCCTCCGCGCAAAAAATAAGGGATCGCCCAAAAGCCCCGGGGAGCAACCGCGGCCGACTGGACGATCCCTTCCCTCGGTAGGTTCGCGTCCTACGCCCGTCCCGCTTTCGCGGGGCCGGGGGTTCTCACATACGGCAAAGGCGCGATGAACCTCTGGCTCCGGGGCGCCTTCCTCCAAGCGACACCCGAATCCACTGAACACTATAGCCGTCAATTCCCACTTCGTCAATACGAAAAGCGCTTGGCGGGGACTGCGCCCTTCGCTTCTTCGGCGTGCCCGCCCCGTCCCGGTTGGCTGCGGCAGGCGCGCGTTCCACGTCGCCCTCCCGCCGTGCCCTCGGAGTTGGCGGCTTGGTTCGGCGGAGGACGGCGCCCGCGTCAGAATGCTGCAAGAGGCGCATGCGACGCTCGGCGTCAGCTTCGGTAGAGCCCGCCGATGGTCATGTAATTGAGCCACTCGCGCGGCCAGGCGTGGGCAAGCAGGACCGCCAGAATCCCATGCGAGAGCCCGACCACCCACAGGTTTGGGTTCCGCAGGAACAGCCGGCCCCAGATCACCCCCGCCCCGAAGGTCAGTCCCACCAGCGGCCAGTTGGGGCAGTGCGCCAGAGCGAACAGGGCCGCCCCCCCCAGCACGGCCGCCGCGTCCGGAATCCCCGCCTGACGGAACCGCCGGATCGCGAAGGCCTGCAGGACGTACTGCTGGAACGGCCCCCAGGCCAGGTACGTCAGCACCTTGTCGCCGAAGCGGGGCCAGGAGTACTTGCTCCAGTCGCTCCAGAACGGCCCGCCGAAGATGAGGCCCACCACCACGATGGCGACCCCGGCGGCGAGGGTGAACACGCCCGTCTCCCTCGCCGCCGCCAGGAGGTTGTCCACCCGCATGCCGCTGTCCCGCGGCCGATCGCCGTGCAGCAGGTTCATGCCGATGGGAAACCCGACGGCAAAGGCGACGAAGGCGATGTTGTACCAATGGATGACGTCTCGGGTCGGCAGCGCATACAGGGCGTAGGCGATGAAGACCCCCACCCAGAGCAGCACCTCCGCGATGAGCAGGATTCGGACGAACCACGGGGCGGGCCACACGCGTAACCATCTCAGTTCCATGGAGTCGTTGTAGTGGCCCGCCCGCCCGTAGGCAACATCTTGTAGGTGTCCCGTGTTCTGGGCCGGTTTGGAATGGCCCGGGGAGACTCCTAGGATGGAACGGGAGGGCGAGAGGCTCGCACCCCCCCGCCGCACGTAAAAGGATAGACAAGGAGATGCCAACATGACCGACCGTGTGATCGATGAAGAACTCCAGGCAATGAAGGACGACCTCGCCGACCTCCGGCGCGACCTCAAGGCCCTGTTGCGGGCGACGCGAACGGAAAGTTCCTCGCGGCTGCACGATCTGGGGGATCGCCTGCGGGGTTTTACGGAGGAGGGCGCGGCACGGCTGCGCCACGGGGTGGACCACGCGCGGGGGTATGGACGGGTGGCCTCGGAGCAGGCGCACAAGACGGTGGCCGACCATCCGCTGGTTACGATGCTGACGGCCGTCGGGGTCGGCATGGCACTGGGACGACTGGTGGGTCGTCGGCGATGAGCCTGCTGAGTCAGGCGCTGCTGCTCGTCACCGATCTGCCGGCCGTCCTGTCGAACCAACTGCTGCATGCTCGGCTGCTGCTGGCGGAGCTGGAGCGGTCCCTGGTGGTGACGGCCTTCGTGCTGGTCCTGGGGATCACGGGCCTGTCGCTGCTGCTGACGGCCGGATTCCTGGCGCTGCTGCCCGTGCTGGGTCCCCCGGTGACGGCCCTGCTGACGGGGGTGACGGCGTTGCTGCTGGCGGCGGGGTTCCTGTTCTTCGGCCGCACGCCAAGGCGGCTTTGACGCATTCGGCAGAGCGGGACCCGCGTCCCGCCTGTCCACCGCCAAGAGTGCAGCCGGGACCTCTTGGGGGGGGAGGAAGTTTCCCTGCGTTCTGGCAGGCCGCGACCGCCGCGAATGGCGGGATCCGTGGATGCCCGCCTTTAAAACAACCAAGCGCCGCCCCCAGTCCCTCGGGGCGATTCTTCTCCTGGAGCTGCAGGGATTCGAACCCTGGACCTTCTGCATGCCATGCAGACGCGCTCCCAACTGCGCCACAGCCCCGTTGGTTCCGTGTTTGTATCACCTTCGGGAAGCGGAGTCAACCCGGCAGCGAGCGGAATTTTTCGTCCCGGGCGATCCGCGTCCCCGGCATGCATGGCCGCCTACCGCACAAACGGGTGGACGACGACTGCGCGGACCGCGGCGGCGGTGGCGGCGGCGCGGACGGTGAGGGCCTCGCGGGCGTCATCGCACAGGGCGAACATGGCCGCCCCGCTCCCCGTCAGATGCAGCGGGACCGGTAAGGCCGCCTGCAGAGCCCGCCACGTCGCGTCCAGCTCCGCGTTCACCCGCCGCGCCGGGCCCTCCAACTGGTTCACCAGCCGCCCCCGCCACCGCGAAGGCGCCTGCGAAGCCACCACCTCCGCCTCCACCTGCTCGCCCATCCCCTCGGGCTCCGCGTCGAAGGCCGCGTAGACGTCCCGAGTCGGGCAGGCGAGGGGCGGGAGCAGCAGGACGGCCGTGAAGGGGTGGACGTCGATGGGCGTCCACACCTCGCCCCGCGAGGTCATCCGCACCGCGGTGGGCCCGAGGAACAAAGGCACGTCGCTGCCGAGGGTGGCCGCGAGCGTGTTGAGGTCATCGGGCGGGAGCGTCAGGCCCCAGAGGGCGGAGGCGGCGGTGAGGACGGCGGCGGCATCGGAGGATCCGCCGCCGAGCCCGGCTCCGGGCGGGATGCGTTTGAGGAGCGTGATATCGAGCCCGCGCGCGTCCCCCGGGGCGAGGGGGCGGAGGGCATGAGCGGCGCGGAGGGCAAGGTTCTTCCCGGGCTCGCCGCAGTCAAACCCCTCGCAGCGAAGATGGATTTCCCCATCGCGGCGCGGCTGCAGGTGGAGTTCGTCGCAGAAGTCGATCTGAACCACGATGGAATCGAGCGGGTGGAAGCCATCCTCCCGCCGGGGCCCGACCAGGAGGTTCAGGTTCAGCTTGGCGGGGGCGAGGATTCTCCGTCCCGAAGCGGACGGTTCGGAGGGGCGGCGATCGTGACTCGCGTCGGCGGGGGCGTTCATGCCCCCTGCTTAGTAAACGGAGAGCGCGAAGGCAAGAGGGATCCTCGACGGCATGGCCGAAGGTCCTGGGGGCCTTCTACTTCTTCGGGCGCGACGACACGGCCAGGGAAGCCTGGTCATCGAACAGCGGCAGACCGACCTGGGCTCGCCAGGCGTACAAAGCCATCTTCGCCTGCTTGGCCCGGTCCTCCATCGTCTGCTCGTCCAGATCCTTCTCATACGGCGAGTGGCGGCTGGGACGAAATGCACGCATACACGGCCTCCTCGTGCACTCGGCCCGAACGGCTTCGGTCCTTCAAACAGGGCGCGAGTGCCCCTCCGTGGCGGCGGACTTGCTGCTGACGTGTCAGGCAGCTTCTTTCAGATGTGGCGGCGATCCGAGGATATTATCCGCGGGGCCGGAAAGGGCGGCAAGAGGAAAAGCGAGGAAAAAATTCGCGGCGCCTACGGCCTGCGAGGCCGGAGGATGGGCATGTCGCACTCGGCCGCGATGTCGGTGAACTCCTTGGGCTCGAGATCTTCGAGCTGCTTGCCTCGCTTGCGGAGCTTTTCGTCGAAGTGGGCGCACTTCTCCTGCATCTGCTCGTGCGTGGACTCCGAGCCCCCCACCAGGTGGTAGTTTTCCGCGCGCGTGACCCTCACGTGCCCGTCCTCGTTGTCCAGGCCCAGTCCCAACAGCTTGCGCTTCCGTCGCTCCGAAACCACCGTACCGCTCCTTCACGCCCGAAGCATTCGCAGGACGCGATCGGCCTCGATGCCGATGTCCGCGACGCGAACTTCGCCAGTGTATCGGGCGGATTGCGGGCTGTCGAAGCCTTTCTTGCGGGCGACGAAGGTCACGGTGAGCTTGGCGTGGACAACGGGACCGAACGCCTCGCCCGTGTCGCAGTCGAGGCCCGTGGGGATGTCGACGGCGAGGACGGTGCGACGGGAGGCGTTAATGGCCTCCACGGCGGCCGCGATGGGGCCATGCAGTGCCCCGCGGATGCCCGTCCCCCCCACCGCGTCCACAACGAGGTCAAACCCGGACAGCGCCTCGGGCAGCGAGGTCAACCCCTCCTCGCCCATGGGGCGCACGTCCAGCTCCAGCGCCCGCAGAATATCGAGGTTCACCCTCGCATCACCGGTCACCTTGTCCTCCGGGGCGACCAGGAAAACCGCCACCTCCGCCCCCCGCAACGCCAGATGCCGCGCGGTCACGAACCCGTCCCCTCCGTTGTTTCCGCCTCCGGCGAGGATGGCCACCGAACGCTGCACCGAGCTGTCGAGGAACTCGCCGATGACGTCCGCGACGCCGCGGCCGGCGTTCTCCATCAACACCACACCGGGCACGCCCAGTGTCTCAATGGCGAAGCGGTCAATCCGCCGAATCTCATCGCGCGACAGCGAGTGCATCGTCCTGTCAGAGGACTTCGTTGATCGCGGCCTTAAGGTCGCTCTTCTGCTGCAGGCCCACGAACTTCCGCACCATCTCCCCGTCCTTGAAGAGGATGACGGTCGGGATCGCGCTGATGCCGAACTTCATCGAGATGTCGCGGTTGGAGTCGGTATCGACCTTGCCCACTGCGAGCTTTCCGGCGTACTCGTCGGCGATCTCGTCGATGGCGGGGGCCAGCATCTTGCAGGGCATGCACCACTCGGCCCAGAAGTCCACCAGGGCCGCCTTGCCTTCCTGCATGACTTCCTGGTCAAAATTGTCGTCCGTGAGCGTCAGTACGTTCTTCGATGCCATGTCGCGAAGCTCCTTTGTTGGGGGCGCCCGTAAGGCCCACATGCGAATCGTAGGAGGGGCGATGGCAGATCGTCAACCCTGTGCTTCCGCCCGGTCCTCCACGCCGTGCTTCCGCCGGTGCTTCAGCCGGGCGTGATCTCGATCTTCCGCGTCCGGGCCGCGGCCGCACGAGGGAGGCGGATTCGCAGCACCCCGTCCGTGAGCGATGCCTCGATCCGCTCGCGGTCCACCTCGTCGCTGAGGGCGAAGGCGCGGAAGTACTCCCCGCCGGTGAACCCCCGGTACGTCGGGGCGTAGGAGGGGCCCGGGTCCGCGAGTTCCGAGGCCGCCCACAGGGACAGCACGCCCTTTTCGACGCGAACGTCCACGCGCTCGCTCGTCGCCCCCGGGACCTCGGCGAGCAGCACGGTCGTCCCGTCGGGCTCCTGGTAGATGTCCACCGCCGGGCGCAGCGCCTCCTCAGGCGCCGCCCGTCGGACCGGGTCCACATGTACCTTTACGCTTGCATCCTGGTCGGCCATGGGTGCGGCTCCTTGGAATTGGGGGGTTCAACTGACACGGATCTGCCTTGGCCGGGCGGACTCGGCCTTGGGCAGGCGGACCGTGAGCACGCCATCGGAGACCTTGGCCTCGGCGCGGTCGGCGTCGATGCGGTCGGGCAGCACGATGGTGCGGGCGAAATCGCCCACCCCCCGCTCCCGACGCTGGTAGCGAAGCTGCTCCTCGTCGCCCGGAGGGCGCTTCGTGCCCCGCACCGTCAGCGTCTCGCCCGTGATCGTCAGATCGAGGTCCTCCCGCGCGACCCCCGCGACCTCGCACTGCACGAGGATCTCCTCCTCGCCCGACAGCACGTTGACGGGAGGGTACTCGGCGGCGGCGACGGCCTCGGCGGCCCCTTCGCTCCGGCCGAACATACGCTCGAACTCCCGCTGCATGTAGCGCAGGCCCAGAATGGGATCCAGCCCGCCCGGAAACCGGAACGTCGCCATCGCTCTCTCCTTCCCCAGTGAATCCTTGCCCTTGTTCTTGATACGTCCGAGTTAGCGGGAAATCAAACCGCCCCGGGTTTCTCGCAGATCGCCGTCACCGCGGCCAACAGCGCCACCGCCGCCGTCTCCACGCGAAGGACCGTCCGCCCCAGGCGAACCGGAATGAACCCTGCCGTGATGCAAGCCCCGCGCTCCGCCTCGCTCAATCCGCCCTCGGGCCCCACGAGGATCGTCTGCCGCTCCGCCCCCGATGCGAGCGCCGCCGCAAGCGGGACCGCGTCGGCCCCCACGTCCCCCAGCAGGCGGATCCCCCCTTCGCTGGCCGAACGCGCCAGGAACTCCCCCAGCGGCTGCGGGTCACGCAGGTCGGGCAGGAAGTCGTTCTCGGACTGCTTGGCGGCCGCAATGCACCGCCCCAGCCACTTCTCCCGTTTGTGCTCCGACAGCTCGTCCCCCCCGGCCACGCTGCGGTCGAAAACGACGGGCGTAAGGGCGGCGGCCCCCAACTCGGTGGCCTTCTCCAGCAGCCACTCCAGCCGATTGCCCTTGGGGATGGCGACGGCGAGATGGACGCGGGCCCCGCCCCACCGCTCCCGCCGCTCCACACGCTCGACGGCGACGGTCACCTCCCGCCGCGTCGCCCCTGCGATCCGCCCCTCCGCACGCGCCCCCGTCCCGTCGAACAGGATCACCGCCTCGCCCACCCGCAGCCGCAGCACGTGCACCGCATGATGCGCCTCGCTGTCCGGCAGGACCAGCTCGGTCCCCGGGCCCTGCGGCAGGTGTGGAACGTGGAACCGCCGACATGATTGTTCATCCGCGCTTCTTCGCATGGGGGCAGTATACCCAAGAATTGCGTTTGACTTTCGCCTCCAACCCGGAAGAATCATGCCACCGGGCTCGCGGATTGCGCGACCCCCTGCTGAGGGAGTGACGGACGATGAGCTTCGCCAGTGACCTTCGCGATAGTTGGGATAACCCGCCATCCATCTACCGTTCCGCGCCGTTCTGGTCCTGGAACGCCAAGCTGGAGCCCCAGCGCCTCCAGGCGGAGATCCGCTCCATGCACGCCGCCGGCATGGGCGGGTTCTTCATGCATTCGCGGTACGGCCTCAAAACGCCGTACCTCTCCAAGGAGTGGTTCACGTGCGTCTCCGCCTGTGTGGAGCAGGCCCGCGAACTCGGCATGAAGGCCTACCTCTACGACGAGGACCGCTGGCCCAGCGGCGCCGCCGGCGGGCTCGTCACGCGGGACAACCCCGAGTTCCAGATGCACTCCCTCGTCGGCGGAACGCCTCAGGCGGTCGGGGATGAGGGCGAAAACCTCGCCAGTTTCACCGTCCGGCTCGACGAGGGCAACCGCCTGATCTCCTACGAGCCCGTCGTGAACCTCTCCGACGCCCCCCCCGACCAGCGGACCGTCACCTTCCACGTCTGCAGCGATATCCCCGTCGGATGGTTCAACGACGGAACGTACCTCGACACCCTCTCCGCCGACGCCGTCGCCGAATTCATCCGCGTCACCCACCGCGCCTACGCCGACCGCTACGGAGAGGACTTCGGGGACCTCATCCCCGCCATCTTCACCGACGAGCCCAACTACGCCCGCTCCCGCGCCCCCAAAGGCTCCGGCCGCATCTCCATGCCCTGGACCTCCGACCTCCCCCGCCAATTCCGCCAGCGCCGCGGTTACGACGTCCGCGAGCACCTGCCCGAACTCCTCTTCGCCCGCGCGGACGGGGGCTTCTCCAAGGTCATGTACGACTACCTCCGCACCTGCACCGAACTGTTCGTCGAGAACTTCTCCCAGCAGATCGGCGAGTGGTGCGGCAAGCACGGGATCGCCTCCACCGGGCACATGCTCTCCGAACCCGACCTCTACGGGCAGTGCACCGTCATCGGGGCTGCCATGCCCCACTACGAGCACATGCAGTGGCCCGGCATCGACATCCTTACCGACTCCGCCCAGGAACTCGCCACCGCCAAGCAGTGCTCCAGCGTCGCCGATCAACTCGGGCACGAACGCGTCCTCAGCGAGCTGTACGGCTGCACGGGCTGGGACTGGCCGCTCGCAGGGCACAAGTTCGTCGGCGACTGGCAGTTCGCCGCCGGGGTCAACTTCCGCTGCCCGCACCTGACGCACTACTCCCTCGAAGGCGGGGCGAAGCGCGACTACCCCGCCAGCATCTTCTCCCACAGCCCCTGGTGGGACTACTACCACACCGTCGAGGGCTACTTCGGCCGCCTGTCCCTCATGCTCACCCAGGGCACGCCCGTCCGCGACGTGCTGGTCCTGCACCCCATCGAGACCGGGTGGGCCCTGTACCGCCCGGGGGCGGGCGACGAGCAGACCAGCGAGTTCTGGGGCGTGCAGAAGACCTGGCGCGACCTCATGTACACCCTCGCCAACCAGCACTACGACTTCGACCTCGGTGACGAGTCGCTGCTGGAGAAGCATGGGAAGGTCTCGGGCGCGAAGTTCCAGGTCGGGCGGATGAGCTACCAGGTCGTCATCGTCCCGCCCGTCCGCACGCTACGTACCAACACCCTCAACCTCCTCCGCCGCTTCCTCGGCGGGGGCGGGAAGGTCCTGTTCCTCGGGGAGGCCCCCGACCACGTCGACGCCCAGCCCAGCGGCGACGCTCGCGCCCTCGCCCAGCAGGCCGCCGCCTGCCCCTCCGAACCCGACCAGTACCTCCCGGTCCTCGAGGGCCTTCTGCCCCGGCGCGTCTCGATCACGGAGGACGGCCGCGAGTTCGCCCAGTGCTGGACCATGCTCCGTAGCGTACAAGGCGGGCAGTTGCTGTTCGTCCAGTCGCACGACCGCACCGCCCCCCACCGCCTCCGCGTCAGCGTCCAGGCCCGCCGCCCCGTCGTCGAGTGGCGGTCCCTCGACGGGCAGTGCATCCGCGTCAAGTCGCAGGCGGAGGGCGACCGCGTGGTCTTCGAGATCGACCTGCCCCCCACGGGCTCGGCCCTGCTGAGCCTGGGCGTCAGCGTCCCCGACGCCCTCACGCCGCCCAAAGAGCCCCGCGTCCTTGACCGCCGGGAACTCGCCGGCCCCCTCGCCATCGAACGGACCGAACCCAACACCCTCCCCCTCGACTACTGCCGCTACGCCGTCGGCGACGCCCCGCTGTCCGAGCCCGTCCCCTCCCTGCAGGCCGACGCGGAGATCCGCCGACACTTCGGCCTCGGTGAGCGGAACAACTACCACCATCAGCCCTGGTACCTCTACGCCACCGGCGTGATCGACCTCGCCCAGCGCGGCCCCGCCCGCACGGTGCGAACCTTCCACGTCACCACGCGCCCCGCCGCCTGCAAGCTCGCCCTCGAAGGGCCCGACTACCTCAACATCACCGTCAACGGCAAACCGGTCCCGGAACCGGACGGGTGGTGGGTGGACCTGGACATCCGCACCATCGACATCACCGATCTGCTCGTCGAAGGCGACAACGAGATCCTCGCCGAGTTCAACTACCGGCCCGACATGGAACTGGAGGACATGTACCTGGTCGGGGACTTCGGGGTGGCGAAACGCCCGGGCACGGCCGGGCCGCAGGCCCCGGACAACATGACCCTCATCGCTCCTCCGACCTCGCTGGCCTTGGGCTCGTGGATCGGCCAGGGCCTGGACTTCTACGGCGGCGCGGTCCGCTACACCGTCGACCTCCCCGCCCCCCCGATCGGCCGACGGGTCCGCGTGTCCCTGCCCGGCATCGACTGCACCGCCGCCGCCCTCCACGTCAACGGGGCCACCTTCGTCCTCCCCTGGGCCCCCTTCACCGCCGACGTCACCGACGCCCTGCCCGAAACCGGCGGCCCCGCCGTCATCGAGGTCATCGGCGGGCGCAAGAACATCCTCGGCCCGCTGCACACCCCGTGGAAACCGTGGACGGGTCCCGGCGAGTTCCACCCGGGCAACGCCGGCTGGGTCCGCCACTACCTCCTGAAGGACCACGGCCTGACCGCCCCGGTGGTGGTGGAGATCACCGAGTAGGCGGTTCTTCACGGATGAACGCGTGCGTGCATGGACGCATGCATGGATGAACACGTGCGTGCTTGGACGCATGCACGGATGACCTTGTACACAGAGGAACGCATGGGGCGGAGCCCCCCGTCAAGCGGCATGCTCTGCCG
>JAWLCQ010000010.1:0-57109 GCA_041687095.1 Phycisphaerae bacterium
GCTTGAGGGTGGCACCCCGTGAACGGTCACCAAAAAAGAGGGTCGCTCACCGGGTGGTCCAGATCCGTGCCAGACTCCTTCCAGGCGGAGAGTGAAGTGATTGGAGGCAACGTGAGCAGAGCGTTCCGTGCGATTCGCGCGCATTCGGCCGAGAGTCGTCCCCCGTCCTGCCGCCGCGTGGTGCTGGCGGCGGTGCTGGCGGCGGCGATGGCCGGGCCCGCCGCGGCAGGGCCCACGCCGGTTGCCGGGGCGACCCCCGACCCGGCACACACCCCCGCCGACGCGGGCAGCGCCCCGACGACCGAGGCGACGAGTGCGCCCTCCGCCCAGGACCCCGCCACCCCAATCGCCACGCGGGGAGTGGCGCACATCCGCCTGTCGGGCGAGGTGCTCGAGGCCCCGCCGGACATGGAACTCTTCCCCGAGCCCGGGCAGGAAACGCTCCGCGAGTGGCTGCGGCGGCTGGCGGCGGCGAGGCGGGATGACGCCATCCAGGCCGTCGCCCTGGAGATCAACGCCCCCGCCCTGGGCTGGGCCCACGCCCACGAACTCGCCGACGCCGTCCGCCGCCTCAACGACGTCAAGCCCGTCCACGCCTACCTCGTCGATCCCGACTGGGGGGCACTGCTGATCGGGGCGGCCGCGGGGGAGGCCTCCGTCAGCCCCGCCGACGCGGTCATGCTCTACGGGGTGTCGGGCGAGATGCTCTTCTTCGCCGACGCCATGGGCCGCCTGGGCCTCCAGGCGGACATGCTGCAGGTCGGCACGCACAAGGGGGCGGCCGAGCCCTACACCCGCTCCGCCCCGTCGCCCGAGTTCGCCGCCGACTACGAACAACTCATCGACGACCTCTACGAGCAGCTCCTCCGCCAGACGGCCGAGTACCGCGGCATCGAGGTCGCGCGGGTCCGCGCCGCCGTCGACGCCGGTCCGCTCCTGCCCGCCGCCGCCCGCGCCGCCGGCCTGATCGATCGCGTCGAGACCGACGACGAGTGGATGGCCGGGATCGAGGACGGTCTGGCGGACGATCCGAATACCGTGGAGTGGCACTGGGACTACGCGGAGGCGCCCGCCCGCGACGTCGACCTCACGAACCCCTTCGCGCTGCTGGGCGCCCTGCTGGGCCGGACCGGCGAACGCATCCAGGACAACACCATCGCCATCATCCACGCCGACGGGACCATCATCCGCGGGCCCGGGGGGACGGGCATGTGGGGCTCGCGGTACGTCGGGGACGACTCGCTCGTCGCCTGCTTCGACGAGGTCCTCGACGACGACCGCATCAAGGCCGTCATCTTCCGCATCAACTCCCCGGGCGGGTCGGCCGTTGCGAGCGAACGGATCTACCAGGCCGTCCGCCGCTGCGCCGAAACGAAGCCCGTCATCGCCTCCATCGCCGACATCGGCGCCAGCGGGGGGTACTACGTCGCCCTCGGGGCCGACACCATCCTCGCCGATCCGCCCGCCATCGTCGGGTCCATCGGGGTGGTGGGGGGCAAGGTCGCCGTCTCGGGCCTGCTGGACAAGATCGGCATTGCCCGGTTCGAGGTCGCCCGCGGCAAGAACGCGGGGCTGTGGCTCACGCGGCCGTGGTCGGAGACGGAGCGGGCGGCCGTGCTGTCGCTGCTGCAGGGCGTGTACCACACGTTCACCGCCCGCGTGCGCGAGTCGCGCGGGGGCAAGATCGCCGACGTCGAGGCCATCGCCCAGGGCCGCATCTTCGCCGCCCCCCGCGCCAAGGCCAGGGGCCTCATCGACGACATCGGCGGCCTGCGCGACGCCGTCCTCCTCGCCCAATCCGCCGCCGGAATCGAGAACGCCCACTTCCTGGTCCTCCCCCGCCCGCGGACGCTGGCGGACCTGCTGGGCGGAGGGGCGGGGGCCTCGCGTACGGGGGCGGGGATGGTCCCCGAACTGCTCCGCGCCGTCCCCCACCTCGCCCCGCTGCTGAGGCACAAGGGCGTCCTGCACCTGCTGGACCTCGCGGACCTGCTCCGCACCGAACGGGCGCTGACCATCGTGCCGGCGTACTTGCAGGTCGGTCGGTGAGGTCGCCGCGGTGGGAAATCCGAAACCCGAAACCCGAAACAAATTCAAAACACGAAATCTCAATGACCGAAACCAGGCCATTCGAGCATGATCGCGCGTCCGACGTTTTGGATTTCGGTCCTTCGGATGTGTTTCGGATGTCGTGCTTCGGATTTCGGATTTGAACGCCTTGACCTACACACATGAGTGAAACCAAACCCTTCAATCTCTTCGCCTACGGGACCATGATGAACCCCGCCATCTTCCGCGCCGTGCTCGGGCGGGAGCTGGTCACCGACCCCGCGGAGGCGGACGGGAAGACGTCGTTCCTCGCCCGCGAGGCCGTCCTCCCCGGGTACAAGAAGGTCAGCCCCGACAGCACCTACGTCTACGCCGTCCCCGACACCCACGGGCGGATCCGCGGGTACGTCATCGGCCCCCTGCCGGCGGAGAGCATGGCGGCGATGCGGCTGTACGAGGGGCGCAACTACCGCCGCAAGACGATTCGCGTCATGACCCGCGAGGGCAGCGAGCGGGCGATCGTCTTCGTGGGCAACCTCGACGAGTTGGAGCACTCGTTCGGCTATGAGTTCCATGACCCGCTGAAGCAGGAGATGCTCCTCCGCGAGAAGATCGAGGTCGCCCTGCTGGAGACGGAGCGCGAGCAGTTGCACACCGAGGAGCAGACCGTCCGCCGCGCCGTGGGCGAACTCCGCGGGGACACCATCCGCGACCTCGTCCGCCTGCACTTCGACGGGGGCGGGATCAGCGACTACGCCATCCGCCGCTCGCTCAAGGAAGCGCCCATCCGCGACTTCGGCACGATCGCGCAGGACCCCGAGGCCAACGCCCTCGCCCCCAACTACCTCGCCATGGTCGTCCGCCAGGTGCTGTTCAACCAGCTCGAGGAGCGCGTCCGCGGCGAGTTCCGCTACGACCTCGACCAGCTCGGGGGGGGGCGGGGTTCTACGAGCGCACCGTCAGCTCCTTCGTCGCCCTCCGCATGCTCAACGCCAACCCCGAGCTGATGGACATGCTCACCGCCGACTGCCTCACCGAACTCGACTTCCGCCGGAACAAGCTGGTGGACTTCGTGCAGTGGGGCGTCGTCGCCGCCGACGCCATCTACGAGCGCCGCCTCGCCCGCCAGCAGGTCGCCTACGTCCGCAACCACCTCGGGCGCGGGTCCATCCCCCTGGGGGCGGAACTGGAGTTCTCCAACATCGGCCACCGCGTGATCCAGGACCCGCGCGGGGAGCACATCCGCGACGCCGCCTACGACGGGTTCCTCTACTTCCCGGACTTCGGCCTGGACGTGCTGACGTGGAAGCTCGGGGGGCACGTGGACGACCACCACCAGAAGCACTCCACCGCCCGCCGCCGCGGGTTCTTCGAGGTCGCCCTGGGCTCCCTCAGCGTCCAGGCCAACATCTCCAAGCCCATCACCTCCGACCCCTGGCTGGTGGGGCAGCTCATCCACGAGGCGCGGCGGTTCTATCCGATCGCCCCGCACAGCGTGCACATCTCGCTGCAGCTCCGCACGCAGCGGAGCACGCTGGGCGACCGCACGCTGCCCCTGTACATCCTGCAGTGCCTCTTCGCCATCGCGGGCGACCCCGTCCGCGAGAGCGACGGATCCGTCCGCATCCGCCGCCTGACCACCGACGAGATCCTCTCCGGGGAGAGCCCCCCCAGCATGCTGTTCTCCGACGTCCGCAAACGCTACAGCTCCGAGGGCGACGACTCTCTCGTCCGTTCCGCCGCCGCCTCCCAGCACGGGCTCTACGTCCAGCAGTTCCGCTTCCTCCGCCTCAGCGCGCACCTGAACTACGAGCCCATCATCATGGGCCTCAAGGGCCTCCAGCTCGACCTGTCCCCGGGCTCGTTCCTCAAGGCCGAGCAGTACCAGCACTCCGCCCTGCACCGCCGCCTCTACGACCGCCTCGTCGCCTGGGGCCGCGCCCCCACCCCCATCCGCGAACGCGACATCGACGCCTTCTGCCGCCACATCCACTCCGGGCTCATGACCGAACGCCGCGGCCGCCCCGCCCACAGCGAGGCCTACATCGCCTGGTCCCTCGCCCAGCTCCGCCGCATGCTGCGCTCCTACAACGCCCTCTTCCGCTCCGACCGCGACGAGCCCCCGGAGGACCACGAGTAGCGGCGGGGGGGCAGGGGCAGGGGCACGACCGTATCTGCGCCGTGAACCGCGCCATGGGCCCCGGCCGGAGAAAGGGGAGAGAATGGGATCGCCCGGAGTATGGGATTGCACAGATGGAGGCGGAGCAGCTCTTCGCCCGGTGCGGCCGGGGCTTTGAGAGACGGCCGGGCGTTTGAGAGAAGGTTGGCGGCCCGACCTCCCCACCGACCCCGCGTCGGTGGTAAGCGGCTATCGACTACTCGCCCGCCCCCGCGCACTTCTTCTTCTTCTTCTTCTTCTTCTTCTTTTTCCCACCGACCCCGCGTCGGTGGTTCAAACGGCTATCGACTACGGGAAGGACGAGCCACGCCTCCTGCCCGTGGGGGCCCTGAGGGCCCTGCGGTAGTGAGGAGCCGGCTTACCACCGACGCGGGGTCGGTGGGGAGCAGGAGGAAGACGGGGAGGGAAGGGGGCCGCCGCTGTAGTTGATAGCCGCTTACCACCGGCACGGGGCCGGTGGGGAGCCAGGGGAAAGCAGGACCGGTGGGGAGCAGGAACGGTCCTGCACCCCAGCGGGCACGCCCGCTTGCGTTCCCCGCCGCGGTCTGCTAAGGTTCCCACGCCGCCGCAGGCCCCACCCGCCGTGGGCGAGGACCTGGGACGGGCACACCCGTCTTCATGGAATGGAAAGGGGCACGCATGGAGCCGCAGCAGTTCCAGCCGATGACGATCGGCCAGATCCTCGACCGGACGTTCCGACTGTACTCGAAACACCTCATCACCTTCATCGCCATCGTCGCCGTCGTGCTCGTGCCGCTGACGGTCCTGCAGATGCCCTTGACCAAGCTCCAGATCGAGGCGGGGGCCGACTCCACGGCCTGGCTGGCCGGTGCGCTGGCCGGCCTCCTGCTTTCGGTGCTTGCCATTGTGGGGCACGTGCTGTCCACGGGGGCGCTACTCAAGGCGATCTCCAACGCCTACATGGGCGAGGAGGTCTCCGTCTCCTCGTCCTACCGGTTCGTCCTGCCCAAGCTCCTGTCCCTCATCGGGGCCTCCATCGTTGTCGGGCTGGTCGTGGGCCTGGGCTTTCTGCTGATTGTCCCGGGGATCATCTTCGCGCTCATGTTCGCCTTGACCACACCGGCCCTGGTGTGTGAGGACCGCCGGGCCTTCAACGCCATGTCCCGCAGCAGCGAGCTGTCCAAGGGCAACAAGGGCAAGATCTTTCTGGTCTGGCTCCTCACGTGGTTGATCAGCATGGGCATTGCGTTGGCCCTCAACGCGGTGGGCGGGTTGGTGTTCGGGGTCGCCGGGATCTTCCATCCCAACGCCCTCGCCGGTGCCTCCTGGAGCCAGGTGACCGGTCAGGCGCTCATCAACCTGCTGAGTTCGATCCTCGCGGTCCCCATCTCCGCCGGGGCGATCGTTCTGCTGTACTACGACATCCGCATCCGCAAGGAAGGGTTCGACCTGGAGATGCTCGCCCAGAGCATGGGCGGGCAGTCGCCCCCGGTGTCTCCTCCTCCCATCGGGGCCGCTGCCGGCGGGCCGCAGAGCTTCGGAGAGAACCTCTCCGACACCTCCGGCCCGCCCAGCCTGAAGTAAGGCCCCGGCGGAACGATGGGCACGGGCGGCTGGATTCGGGCAGGCGCGGCGGCGTTTGTCGTGGCGTGGTGCGGGGGGTGGGCCCGCGCGGACTACGCGCGCCCCGACCCGCCCGCCGTCCGCCAGGCCATCCGCGACATCCTCGACGACTCCCGCTTCCAGGAGCACACCACCTTCGCCGATCGCCTCATCGAGTGGCTGCTGTCGCTGCTCGATCTGCCCGGGGACGGGACGGGCGTCGCGTGGGTCGGGAAGCTCCTGATGTGGGCGCTCCTGGTCGCGGGCGTCCTGGCCTTGCTGCTGCTGGTGTGGTACCTCGTGCGCGGCCTGCTCGAGATGCTGACGAAACGTTCGTCCCTCGTCGAGTCCGCCTCCCCGCGGGCGCCCCGATTCGAGGATACCGCCTCCTACCCCCAACTCCGCGAGCGCATCGCCCAACTGGCCCGCCAGGGCGAGTACCGCGAGGCGGTCCGGCTGATGATGGCGGCGGCGGTGCGCGGGCTGGAGGCGGCGGGGATCCTTCGCTTCCACCCGGGCAAGACCAACGGGGAGTACGTGCGGGAGTTCCCCGCGCAGGACCAGAGGCGGGGCGAGTTCCGCGCGTTCGCCCTGGCCATCGACGGGGTGGCCTACGGCGATGACGCCTGCGGGCCCGGGGAGTACGAGGGCATGTTGAACCGCATGCAGCAGGTGGTGGACCATGGCACGCGGTAACCGCAGTGACTACATCATCCTCGGATCGCTCGTGGGCATGACGGCCGTCATCATCGCCCTGATGGTCTTCAGCGGCCAACTGGAGCGCAAGGGCGCCGACAGCCCCCCGGTGCACACGACGTACGGCACGAACGACTCGGGGCTGCTGGCGTGGTTCCTGCTGCTGGAACGGTTCGATTTCGAGCCCCGCCGCACCCACCGCCTGCTCCACGCCGAAACGCTGCAGGACGTGGGCGTGGTGCTGGCCATCGATCCGCCCGTTCGCTACCTCCCCCCCGAGCGCCGCGACCTCGCCCACTGGGTCCGCAACGGCGGGGTGCTGCTCTGCGCGGGGCGGGCGGCGAGGGCGCTTCACGAACTGCATGGGATCGGCCTGGCGCGGCAGGGCACACGCTACGGGACCGACGAGTACGGCGAGGACGACGAGTACGAGGACGCCCACGATTCGCCGTACCGGGTCGAGGCGTCCGCTCGCCCCGTCGCGGCCGCCACGGCCGTCCCCGCCCACGCCGCCGCCCTCCCGCTGGCGGCGGGCGTGGAGGCGGTGGCCTTCCCCGGTCCGAGGGTGCTGGAGATCGACACGGCATTCGAGAACACGGGATCCCCGCCCGACGCGGGCGAGATCGAGCCGCTCTTCGTTGACGCCCACGGGGTCCGCATCGCCGCCCGCCGCATCGGGCGGGGATGGGTCATCGTCCTCGCCGAGCCCGACGCCTTCGCCAACGCCCACATCGGGCAGTCCGACAACGCCGTCCTCGCCACCAACCTCGCCGCCCACGCCGCTCACCTCGCCCCCCACCGCACGCTCGCGTACGACGAGTACCACTTCGGGTACGGCGGGCAGGAGACGGGCTTCACGCTGCTGCTGAAGCTGCTGGTGGCGTCCCCCGCGGGGTGGGGGGTGCTGGTGGTGACGGCGGCGGGGGGGCTGTGGCTGTACCTGCGGGGGCGGCGGTTCGGGGCGCGGTACCCCGACCTGCTCACGCGGAAGCGCTCGAAGCTGGAGTACGTGTACTCGGTGGGCGCGACGTACCGCTCGGCGGGGGCGAATGGGCTGGCGCTGTGGCTGCTGGTGCGGCGGTTCCGCAGGCGGCTGGCGATGATCGGCGGGCGTGGGGAGGCGGAGGCGCCCGAGCGCCTCGCCGCGAGCGTGACGGCCGACGTGGAGCTGCGGGGGCGACTGCGGGCGCTGCTGGAGTCCGTGGACTCCGTCCGCCCGCGCACGCGTCTTTCGGCGGGCGACTTCCGCGCCCATCTCAAGAGCATGGCTGAACTGGAGAGGGAGATCCTGCATGGAACTTCGCGACGTGAATGAGTTGGCCGACGCCCTGCGCCTGGAACTGGGCAAGGCGGTCGTCGGACAGGACCGCGTGCTGGACGAGATGATCTGCGTCCTGCTGGCGGGGGGGCACGGGCTGCTCGAGGGCGTGCCCGGGACGGCCAAGACGCTCATGGTCCGCGCACTGGCGCGGGTGGTGGGGGGCCGCTTCCGCCGCGTGCAGTTCACCCCCGACCTGCTGCCCAGCGATATCCTGGGCGTGAGCATCTACAACACCGCCGCGGGCGACTTCGTCTTCCGCCAGGGCCCCATCTTCACCGACCTCGTCCTCGCCGACGAGATCAACCGCGCCCCGGCCAAGACGCAGGCGGCCCTGCTGGAGGCGATGCAGGAGCGGCAGGCGACGGTCGATGGCGTCTCCCACGCCCTCTCCGGGGCGTTCACCGTCTTCGCCACGCAGAACCCCGTGGAGTTCGAGGGCACCTACCCGCTGCCCGAGGCCCAGGTCGACCGCTTCATGCTCAAGATCCTCGTGGACTACCCCTCCGAGGACCTCGAGGGGCGGATCCTCGACCGCGTCGAGGGCGGGTTCGACGACCAGGACCTCGACTCCGCCTCCCTCCGCGAGGTGACGACCATCGAGCAACTCGCCGCCGCCCGCCTCGCCGTCCGCTCCGTCCGCGT
This sequence comes from Phycisphaerae bacterium, assembly GCA_041687095.1. GTDB lineage: Bacteria > Planctomycetota > Phycisphaerae > SM23-33 > SM23-33 > JAWLCQ01. Next base: position 8,451 of record JAWLCQ010000010.1, read on the forward strand.
CGAGGAAATGGTCCGCCGCTACGTCACCCGCATCGTCCGCTCCACGCGGTCCATGCACCAGATCCTCCTGGGGGCGAGCCCCCGCAGCGGGGTCATGCTCCTGCTCGCCGCCAAGGCCGCCGCCGTCCTCGCCGGGCGCGACTTCGTCACCCCCGACGACGTGAAGTCCATCGCCACCCCCGTGCTGCGCCACCGCATCACGCTGCGGCCGGAGTTCGAGATCGAGGGCTGGTCCTCCGACCACGTGCTGCACGAACTGCTGAACGGCGTGGAGGTGCCGCGGTAACGGCCCGGCGGTGGAGGGTTGTTCCGGCAGAGAACGGTTTGCAGCAGTCCAAATTCGAAATCCGAAGCACGAAATCCGAAACAAATCCGAAATCCGAAGGACCGAAATACAAAATGAAACCGAGATTCGAAGGACCGAAATCCCAAACCGTCGCTTCCGGGGGCGCTGCGTTTTGGCCCTTTGGATTTCGTGCTTCGGATTTGTTTGGGAGTTCGGATTTCGAGTTTCGGATTTCCTTCTCGGTCCTCCCTCACATGACCTTGGGCCACCCCCGCCATGCTGCCTAATCACCGCCTCATCCTCCTGACCCTCCCCGCCGCGGGGCTGCTGCTCGCGGGCGCGATCGTGCCGCCCCTGGTGCTCGCGGGGCTGCTGTACGTGCTGGTGCTGGGGGCGGCGGCGGGGGTCGATGCGCTGCTGCTGCCCGGGCGCAAGGGCGTGGAGGTGCGGCGGCGGTTCCCCCAGCGGGTGTCGCTGGGCGAGCCCGCGCGGGTGCTGTACGAGGTGTGGAACCGCTCGCGGCGGACGGTGGAGGTCCGCATCGCCGAGGACTTCCCCGAGCGCACGCACTGGGTGGGCGAACCGCCCGTGGGCGTGTTCGCCCCGGGGGCGCGGGGCACGCTGGAGGGACACGTGCAGGCGAACCTCCGAGGCCGCTGCGAGATCGCCGGCGCCGACGTCCGCCTCGCCCCCGCACCGGGCCTGCTGATCCGCCAGTTCCGCCTCCGCGAGCCCCTCACGATCGAGGTCTTCCCCGCCCTGGGCGACCTGCAGCGCTACGAACTCCTGCTCCGCCGCGGGCTGCTCTGGGAGCAGGGGCTCAACCGCCTCCGCCGCCTCGGGCAGGGCACGGAGTTCGAGAGCCTCCGCGCGTACGTCCCGGGCGACGAGATGGCCAAGGTGGACTGGAAGGCATCGGCGAAGCAGCAGAAGCTCGTCGTCCGCAACCACCAGCCCGAGCGGCGGCAGTCGGTGCTCGTCGTCATCGACGCCGGGCACTCCGCCGCCGCCGAGATGGGCGGGCTCACGCGGCTGGACTACTTCGTGTCGGGGGCGGTCATGCTGGCGTACGCGGCGATGCGGCAGGGCGACTGGTTCTCGCTGGTCGCCTTCAGCGACCGGATCGTGAGCTACCTTCCGCCCGTGCGGGGCAAGGGCAGCGTGGAGCGGGTAGCGAGGGCGCTGTACGAGGTGACCCCCCAACTCGTCGCCGCCGACTACGCCGCCGCCTGCCGCTTCCTCGACCTCCACCACCGGCGGCGCTCCCTCATCTGCCTCATGACCGACGTCGTCGACCGCGAGGCCTCCGCCCTCATCATCGCCAACATGGCCCGCTGGGCCCACCGCCACCTCCCCCTCGCCGTCACCCTCCGCGACCCCGACCTACAGTCCTTCTACGACCGCCCCCTCGCCGACGCCGACGACCCCCACGCCCTCGCCGCCGCCGTCAGCGTCGTCTCCGCGCGCGAGGAGGCCCTGACGGCCATGCGGAAGCACGGCGTGGGCGTGCTCGACACCGACCCCCGCACGCTCACCCCCGACCTGATCCAGCGATACATGGAGATCAAGGCGTCGCACCGGCTGTAGCCTGTAGGGCGTGCAGCATCTGTAGGGCGTGCAGACGCTGGGTGCCGTGGTTTGCGGAGCACAGCGGAGCAACCACGTCCAACCATCGCGGCATCCAAGAGCAGACGCTCTACTACGCCGCCTGCCCTCTTCGCCCGCCCACCACCAGGTATGCCAGCGTGAGCCCCAGCAGGGACACGCCGATGGCGATCTTGATCTCCCCGGGCAGGTAGCTGGGGGTGATGAAGCTCTCGACGGCCCCGGCGACGATGAACATGGGCAGCGTGCCCAGCAGGAGCAGCAGGGCCTCGCGGGCCCCGTGGCGGAGCGACGCCCCGCGCGTCCGCGAGCCCGGCACGGCCAGGGCGAGCCCCATCCGCAGGCCGGCCGTCCCCGCCACCAGGATCGCGAAGATCTCCAGCGCCCCGTGCGGGGTCAGGAACTCCCACACCTCGTAGGTGAGCCCGTGGTTGGCGAAGTGCCCGAAGAACGCCCCGAGCATCATCCCGTTGACCAGCAGCACGTAGCACGTCCCGATCCCCGCGAAGATACCCAGCGCGAAGGCGAGGAACGCCACCTGGATGTTGTTGGTCGTGATCGCGCTGGCCATGATGCCCTGGGGCATCTGGCGGTAGCGTTCGGAGACGTCGTCGGCCGTCACGGCGTCATCGGTCCCGCCGACGTCGAGTCCGTGGGGGACGAAGACGTAGGCGACGGAGGGGCGCACGCGGACGGTGGCGTAGGTGGCGAGGGCGGCGAGGAGGAAGATGGCGGTGGTGAGGGCGAAGTAGCCCCGCAGGCGGCGGAAGAGGCGGGGGTAGTCCCGCAGGAAGAACTGCCGCACCCGCTGGGCGGGGCGGACGCGGCGGTGGCGGTAGAGGATCCCGTGCGCGCGGAGGGCGAGGTCGTTCACCCGCCGCTGCCGCGCCGCGTCCAGCCCCAGCAGGCGGGCCCGCGCCACGTCCGCCGCCACGGCCGGGTACAGCCGCGTCAGCTCGTGCAACTCCTGCCCGTCGAGCCTCCCCGCCCGGCCCGCGGCGCGGTCGAGGAGGGCCTCCAACTGCCGCCACGCCGGCTCGCGGGCCTGCAGGAACTGGCTCGCCGTCATCATGGCCTGCCCCCCCAGGCCGGGGGCGCGGACGGCGCCGACGGGGCGGGCGGCGCCGGAGGCGCGGGGGCGGCGTTGGCCTCGCCCAGCTTGCGGACCACCCACAGCTCCATCGACTCCAGGTGGCTGCTGGGGAAGGGGGGCTCGCCCATCCGTTCCAGGACGGGCCGCAGGAGCTGCGGCAGGAGGCGCATGCGGGCGTCGAGGGTCAACTGCTCGCGGCGCATCCAGTAGTTGCTGAGGATCTGGTACTCCTGGGTGGTGAGGCCTTTGGGGTCGGAGGGCAGTGGGGCGGGCGCCTGCTCCCACACCTTTCGCTGCTCCGCTCCCTTGTCGGTGGCGGCGTAGTTGGGCTTGAGTTCCAGGACCGCCACCGTGCCCGCCGCCAGATCCCCCAGCCGCTGCGCCTTGCGCGAGAAGAACATGACCACGCCCCCCAACGCGTAGACGCTGGGCAGGAAGTCGACGACGCGGATGAGGTTGCGGATCGCCGCCTCCATGAACCCGATGGGCGCCCCGTCCGTGCGGACGATGCGGACCTGCATGTACCGTTTCCCGGGCGTCTGGCCGTTGCGGAACGCCTCGAAGAGGACGAAGTACCCCCACACGATGACGAACGCGAGCACGATCAGAATCGCGAGGGCGACCTCGAAGGCCACCCCGGCTTGTCCGTGCAGCGAAGTCACGAACGCTCCCACCTGCATCGCGAGCATCGCCAGCGCCAGCAGCAGCAGGATCAGCCCGATGAGCAGCGAGTCCAGCAGCAGCGCGATGAAGCGGGTGCCGATCCCCGCCAGCGGGCGCTCCAACTCGACGTTCTCCGGCGTTTGGATGAGATCGTATTCGTCCATGGACCCTCGCTTCGCCCCATGCGCCCCGCCGCCCCAGCACGCCCCGTCCACCGGGGGCGCAATGCATAGCGACAACGGCTGCGGGAGATCCTACGGTCCACGGTCCCCGAATGCTACACCGGACCGCCCACGAACCATCGCCCTTCGTCCCTCTTCGCAACATCCCCAATGCCCACGGGACGCTGTTCGTCCCGTGGGACCGCCCGGGTAGACCGAGGCGTTCGGGGCACGCTAACGGACCCTACCCGGTCATCACCCCCGCCAGGACGCGGAGGACCTCGTCCACGCTCGTCACCCCGCTCGCCGCCTTGTCCAGCCCGCTTTCCAGCATCGTCTTCATCCCGCCCTCGCGGGCGATGCGGCGGAGGGTGTCGTTGTCGGCGCCTTCCACGATCGCGTGCTGCAGGGCCGGGGTCATCACGAGGGTCTCGTGGATGGCCGTCCTTCCACGGTACCCGGTGTTCTGGCAGCGCTCGCAGCCCACGGGCCCGCAGAAGGCCGCGTCGGTCCTCTCCGCGAGGTACGCCCGCCCGTCGGGGGGCAGCAGGGCGAGGTCGGGGCTCGCGGGGCGCTTGCAGTCGGGGCACAGCACGCGGATCAGACGCTGCCCCACCACCCCGGCGACGCTGGAGGCGACGAGGTACGGCTCGATCCCGATGTCCAGCAGGCGGCGGAGCGCGTCGGAGGCGGTGTTGGTGTGCAGCGTGGTGAGCACGAGGTGGCCGGTGAGGGCGGCATGGATCGAGATCTGGGCGGTCTCCCCGTCCCGCACCTCCCCGACCATGATCACGTCCGGGTCCTGCCGCAGCATGCTGCGGATGGCGCGGGCGAAGGTGAGCCCGGCGGCGGGGTTGACCTGGATCTGCGCGATCCGCTCGAACGCGTACTCCACGGGGTCCTCGACGGTCAGGATGCACACCTCGGGCGTGTTGAGTTCCTGGAGCATGGAGTACAGCAGGGTGGTCTTGCCCGATCCGACGGGCCCGGTGACGATGACGATCCCAGTGGGCCGGTGCGTGAGTTCGCGGACCCTCTGCAGGTCCTCGCCCCCCAGCCCGATCCGCTCGAGCCCGAATTCGATCCGCTCGCGGCGGACGAGGATGCGGAGCACCGCCCGCTCCCCGAACAGGGCGGGCACGATGGACACCCGCACGTCCACCTCCTGCCCGTTGACCTTGAGCAGGATCCGCCCGTCCTGGGGGAGGCGGCGCTCCTCGGTGTTCATGCCCGCCATCTGCTTGATGCGCTCGACGATCCCGCGCACGAGGTCGGGGGGCGAGGTCAGGTCCACCTCGGGCGCATCGCCCCCGAGTGCGATCCGCTCGATCGGGCGAAGCACCCCGTCCATCCGCAGCCGGACGATTCCGCCCCCGCCCTCGGTGAGGTCGACGTGGATGTCCGATGCCTTTCGCTGGATCGCCTCGAACAGGATCGCGTTGGTCGCGCGCTGGACGAGCGGCTGATCCTTCGCCTGCTGGAGCTTGGCGACGACGGGGTCCTCGTCGGCGGACAGCTTTGCGAGGTCCCCGGACTCGATGACGGCGGCGATGCGAGCGAGGACGACGTCGAGTTCGCCCGCGCGTTCCCCGGCGGCGACGGCATCGCAGACGGGGGGGGGAAAGGCGTCGGGGAAGGCGCGGAAGGCCCCGGCGAGGTCCGAGCCCTTCTGGATCCGCTCGCCGACGCCCGCAACGGCGGCGGCGAAGGCGGGGTCGGCCACCGACTCGCCCGCCAGGCGCAGCGATGCCAGCAGGGGCATGCCCGAGGCGACCATCGCCTCCAGCGCCCGCCAGAACCGCACGGGGTCCTGCCCGGGGGGCAGGTCGAGGCCGGGGGCGACGAGGAACTTGCACTGCACGCCCTCGAGGTAGCGGCGGGCGATGAGGTCGAGCGTGCCCCCGGACTCCCCGGCGAGGACCATCTCGATGGCCTGGGCGGGGAAGGCGTTGCTGTCGCGCATGGCCTCGGTGAGCGTTCGGCCCTGCTTCATCGCGTCCAGCAGCGACTGGACGACCGCCTCCATGTCGGTCTTCGCGACGGTGCTGCGGGTGGTCGCGAGGACGTCGGGGATCGGCCTGCCGGCATCGAGGCCGGTAACGAGGGTCCGCCAGAAGGTGAGGTACTGTTCGTGTGTGATGTTCATGATGTCGCTCCTTCAAAGCAGGTCAGGCAGTCCGAAGGCGGCGCGGGATGGACGTGGTTGCTGCGCTTCGCTTCGCAAGCCACGGCACCCCCGCACGCTTGGGGATGGAACAAAGTGCGCCTCATCAGTGGTCCCTCCGAGCGTGGGCGGCCCAGGAGGCGGCGGTGGCGTGGGAGTAGTCGCGTTCGCGTTGCTGGATCCACTCCAGGAGGCGTTGGCGGCGGATGCGGATCTGCCCGGCGAGTTCGAAGGCGGGCAGTTCGTGGACGATCTCCCCGAGCTGCTCGGGCGTGACGCGGAGCAGGGCGGCCGCCTCGGACAGCGTCAGGACCTCCGCCCCGGGCGGGGGGGCGTGGAGGGCGTCGTCGAGGGCGAGGCGGATCTCCGCGAGCCGCGGGGGCGAAGGGCTCGCGGGGGGCAGGGCGATGAGGGCGGTGTCCAGGGCGCGGATGGCGGCGAGGGTGCGGCGGCAGGTGTCGCAGTGGGCGAGGTGCTCGCGGAGTTCACTTTCTCGCTGAGGGTCCACGTCCCCAGCGGCGAGGGCCGCGAGTTCTTCAGCGGTGATTGGATGTTGAGTACTCATGCTGTGTCTCCGGTGCGGGCGAGACTTTGGAGTGCGGCGGGCTTGACGCCGCTTTCACTGGATCGCCGGCAGAACACCTCGGCCGGGGTTGTCGTGTTGCCTCTCAGGAATCCGCGAGACGCGGGTGCCACGGCTGCGCCGGTTGCAGCCGTGTCCTTCCTGGCAGCACGGCTGCAAACGGCGCAGCCGTGGCACCCGGCCGTGGCACCCGGCGGTCATGGCGTCTCTCCCAACTGCTGGGCCAGTACCGCTCGCGCTCGATGGATGTGGGTCTTCACGGTGTTCACGGGCATCTCCATCGCCTGGGCGATCTCCCGGTAGCTCATTTGCTCGAAGGCGTACAGCGTCAACGCCTGCCGCTGGTGGGGCGGGAGGGCGTCGATGGCCGTTCGCAGGCGGCCGTGGGTTTCGTTGGCGGCCGCGACGCGGTCGGGGCCCTCCGACCGGTCGGGCAGGTCGGACGCGGCGGCCGATCCGAGGGGGACGGGCGACCCGCGCCGCCGGTCGGCGGTGAGGCGGTTGAGGCAGCGGTTGCGGACGACGCGCATCAGCCAGGCGCGGAACGGAGCGCGCCCGCCGTAGCTCGCGGGCGAGCGGGCGAGGGTGAGGAAGACCTCCTGCAGCACCTCGTCGGGCGCCCCGGAGTCGCCCAGGATCGAGCGGGCGAAGTTGTAGACAGGGACGTGGTAGCGCTCGAACAGCTCCGCGAACGCCTCCGCGTCCCCGCCGCCGTACCGCTGCACCAACTCCTCGTCCGCCGCCCGACGCACCCGTCGCTCCTTTCCGCCTGCCCGTGCAGGCCCTTCACTGTACCGGACAGCGCGAGGCGATGCATTGTTTCAGAAAAGGAGGTGAGAGGTGAGAGGTGAGAGGGGAGGGGGGGAGGGGCTCAGGCTCTTGCCAGTCGCGTGCGGACCTCCTCGGGGGTCACGCCGCGGAGGAGGAACTCCTTGCGGGGGCTGGCGGGGCCGGAGAGGAGTTCGACGGACTTGCGGTCGAGGGAGAGGGCCTTGGCGAGGGCGGCGGCGACGGCGGCGTTGGCTTTGCCCTTCTCGGGCGGGGCGGAGGTCTGGACCTTGAGGGCATCGCCCAGCACGCCCGCGATCCGGTCGCGCGACGCCCCGGGGACGACCTTCACAGGCAGGATCGTCCCCTCCGCGTGCGGGCGCAGGCCGAGATGTGCCAGGTCGTCCATCGCTCCGGTCTCGCTGAAGTGCGGGGAAGGAACGCGGAAGGTTAGAGGTTAGAGGTGAGAGGTTAGGGACTCGCGGGAAGCGTAGTCTGGCACTCTAACCTCTCACCTCTCACCTCTCACCTCTCACCTCTCACCTTCGGCCCATCTGCGCCCCTCCGCGCCAACGGGCATCTACTTGAGCATTCCCGTCCGCTTGGCGTACTCGAAGATCCCCCCGGCGGCGATGATGGGGCCCACGTCGCCCAGGTCCAGCAGGCGGTGGGTGCGGTTCTGCGTGAGGTTCCACAGCGTCTTGGCGGCGGGGTCGATCTCGACCTCGTCACCGGTCGCCACCAGGTCCACGAGGCGTTCGGGGGTCTCGAAGGGCACGACGTACCCGCCGTTGACGCTGTTGCGGTAGAAGATGCGGGCGTAGCTCTCGGCGACGACGGCCGTTGCGCCGGCCTCGGCGAGGGCGAGGGGGGCGTGCTCCCGCGAGGACCCGCACCCGAAGTTCCGCCCGCCGATGACGACGGTGAACTCGCTGCGGAACTCCCCCTCGCGGACGAAGGGGAGGTTGCCCTCGGGGAGGCCCGACTGCTCCATCGGCACTCCGCTCAGCGCGTACTTGCCGAAGTACTTCCGCTCGGCGGCGTCGGCGGGGTTGTAGCTCAGGAACTCGGCGGGAATGATCTGGTCCGTGTCGATGTTATCGCCCACCACGAACGCCTTCCCGCGGATCGTCTTGCTGCTCATTGTTTCGCTCTCCATTTCCAAACGGGCCCGCATTGTATAGGATGCGGGCGACGGACGAAAGAAAGGGAACGCACATGTATCCGAACTTTGCTGACGATCTGCTCGGGGCCATCGAGGAAAAGGGCGCCCCCGTCTGCGTGGGCATTGACCCGGTGTACGAGAAACTCCCCAAGGAGTTCCAGGAGGAGTTCGCCGACGAGGTCGAACGCACCACGCCCATCGGGGACTTCTGCTACGCCCTGCTCGACATCATCGCCCCGTTCGTCCCGGCCGTGAAGATCCAGTCGGGGTTCTTCGAGCGGTACGGGGCGGTGGGCGTGGACCTGTACGAGCATCTCGTGCGCGCCGCACAGGACCTGGACCTGGTGGTCATCGGGGACGTGAAGCGCGGGGACATCGGTTCCACCGCCGAGGCGTACGCCCTGGGGCACATGACGGGCCTGTTCAGCCCCTTCGGGCCCTCCGCCGGGCACCCCGACGCCATCACCGTCAACCCGCTGTTCGGGACCGACGGGCTCCAGCCGTTCCTCGACATCGCCGCCCAGACCGACCGCGGGATCTTCATCCTCGTCCGCACGTCCAACCCGTCGGCGAAGGAGATCCAGGACATCCCCGATGCCGCCGGCCGCCCCGTCTTCGAGCACATCGCCGAGATGGTCGCCCGCCTGGGCGCCGCGGAGGACCTGGTGGGCGACCGCGGGTACAGTTGCGTCGGGGCCGTCGTCGGGGCGACCTACCCCGACGAGGCCCGCCGCCTCCGCCAGCTCATGCCCCAGCAGATCTTCCTCGTGCCCGGGTACGGAGCGCAGGGGGCGACGGCGGGGGACTGTGCGGCCGCGTTCAAGGACGACGGGACCGGGGCGATCGTCAACGCCTCCCGCTCCGTTCTGTACCCCTGGACGATGGAGAAGTACGCGAAGCTGGAGTGGAAGGACGCGATCCGGGCGGCGGTGAAGGACTTCGCGGGGGACATTCGGTCCGCGGTGGGGCGGTAGACGCGGGCGATGGCACGGCGGCACACCAATACGCAGATGTTCGCGCTGCAGGACGCGCCCCCCGACCGTGTGCAGATCGCGGGGCGGGCGTACGGGTTGGTGCGCGTGTTCAAGCACGACTTCTGGGCGGCGACGTGCCTGTACGAACGGGAGGATGCGTCGCGGGAGAGTTCCGGGGGATCCCCCCGACGCAGTCGGGGGGCTTGGGGAGAGGAGGGAGCGTCCATGGATGGTTCCGGGGCGCCCCCGGGACGCCGTCCGGGGGCGTTGGGAAGCGCGACGGACGACATTCCGGGGGCGTTGGGGAGCGCGACGGACGACATTCCGCGGGCGGTGGTGAAGTTCGGGCGGGCGCGGGATTTCTGCGGGATCCCGATGCGCTGGGCCGCCCGGGCGCAGCAGCGGCACGAGGAGAGCATCTACGGGCAGTTGGCGGGCGTGCGGGGCGTCCCCCGCTGGATGGGCCGCCTGGGCGACACCGCCTACGCCCTGGAGTACATCGACGCCCGCCCGCTCGACCATCCGCCCGCCCCCGCCCCGGGCTTCTTCGACCGCCTCCGCGACCTCTTCGACGCCGTCCACGCCCGCGGGGTCGCCCTCACCGACGCCAACAAACGCTCGAACATTCTCATCGGCCCCGGCGAGCAGCCGTACGTCGTCGACTTCCAGCTCTCCCTCCGCCTCCGCGAGGACCTGCCCCGCCCGCTCGCCCGCCTGGTGGCCGCCACCGTGCGGTACATCATGCAGCGGGACCTCTACCACCTCTACAAGCACAAGCGCCGCATGGCCCCCGACGAGGTGACGAGCGAGGAGTTCGAACTCTCCCGCCGCCGCAGCGGTCTGCACCTCCTGCATCGCAAGCTCACCAAGCCCTACCGCACGGTTCGCCGCGGGTTCCTGCGGAAGCAGCACGAGACCGGCCGCCTGCAGTCGCCCACCGAGCAGCTCGAGGACCACCACCAGCCCGAGAAGGAAAAGTGGCGGTCGGGAAGCGGTGAGTGATACGGATTCCACTCCAATCCACGGGCGGGGCGCCGTGGTTTGCGGAGCGGAGCAACCACGTCCAATCGGGACTGCCCGCGAATTCCTTGGGATGCGTATGAGCCCGCTAGAATGTCGAACCATGAAGGCCATGGTCCTCGACCGCAACGCGCCCATTGACGAGTCGCCCCTGCACCTGCGGGACGTGCCGGTTCCCGCCCCCGGTGCGGGCGAGGTCCGCGTGCGGGTGCGGGCGTGCGGGATCTGCCGCACGGATCTGCACGTCATCGAGGGCGAACTGCCTCCGCGCAAACTGCCGCTCATCCCCGGCCACCAGGTCGTCGGGACGGTGGACGCGCTGGGGGAGGGCTGCGGGCGGATGGCCGTGGGGGAGCGGATCGGCGTGGCGTGGCTGCGGGAAACGTGCGGGGCGTGCGAGTTCTGCACCGGCGGCCGGGAGAACCTCTGCGCCGCCCAGCGGTTCACCGGATACCATGCGGACGGGGGCTTCGCGGAGTACGCCCTCGTGCGCGAGGACTTCGCGTACGTGATCCCGCAGGCGTTCTCCGACGTCGACGCCACTCCGCTGCTGTGCGCGGGGATCGTGGGGTATCGGGCGCTGAAGCGGGCGAACCTGCCCGAGGGCGGGACGCTGGCGATTTACGGATTCGGGTCCAGCGCGCACATCATCCTGCAAATCGCCCTCGATCGCGGGGCGACGGTGTACGTGGTGACCCGCGGGGAGGGCCACCGGCAGCTCGCGCGGGACATGGGCGCCGCCTGGGCCGGAGACGACCCCGCCGACCTGCCCGAGAAGGCGGACTCCGCCATCCTCTTCGCCCCCGTCGGGCGCCTCGTGCCTCCCGCCCTGGAGGGGCTGAAGAAGGGGGGCACGCTGTCGCTGGCGGGGATCTACATGACGGACATCCCCCCGCTGAACTACGAGAAGCACGTCTTCCACGAGCGCGACATCCGCAGCGTGACCGCCAACACCCGCGAGGACGGGCGCGAGCTGCTCGCCGCCGCCGCCCGCATTCCCATCCGCCCCCGCACGACGACCTACCCCCTCCGCGACGCCAACCGCGCCCTGCAGGACCTCAAGCACGATCGGATCAACGGCACGGGCGTGATCGTGATCTAGCACGGACAAAAACACTCGCGCGACCGCTCAAGGTTTGGACGGGGCGTTCCGATACATAGAATAGGCTGGATGCTGTAAAAAGGCTGGGAATGTCTTATGAAGACCTTTCAGGTGATTCTGCTCAATGTGAGCGAGGCAATCGTTGTCCTGGCCGGTCTGGGGGCGATTGCACTGGCAGCCTGGACGCTGCTGTAAGGGTGGGGCGGTGACTACCGCCGGTTGCGCTCGTCGACGATTTCGATCAGTTCGGCGAGGCGACGGATGCGGTGGTTCGCTACCGGCCCTCGCCGGGCGAAGGCGTCGAACGGGTCCTTGAGGACCGAGACGAGCCCTGCGCGGTTGGCCCCCTGGACGTCGGCGCCGGGGGAGTCCCCCACGAACAGCGTTTCCGCTGGCTCGACCCCCGCTTGCTGCAGCGCAATGCGGAAGATCCTCGCGTTGGGCTTGCGGAAGCGGACGGTCGAGGAGTAGACGCGGGGCGTCAGGAACTCCAGCATGCCCTCCTGGGTGAGGTGGCGGTCGAGCACCTCCGGGGGCAGGAAGGTGTTGGAGATCAGCCCCATCACCAGTCCGGCGTCGCGGAAGCGGCGGAGGACGTCGAGGGCATCGGGATCGGGGGCGGCCGCCCCGCGAAGGGGCAAATACCATCGCCACGCCAACTCCACCGCCTGCTCCTGCGTCAGGGGCACCTGCATGTCCGCATGGAGCCTGGCCAGGACCTCCAGCGAGTTGAAGTCCCGCTGCGTGAGGTGGCTGCGGAGGTAGCGGTAGCGAACGGCGATGTTCTTCCAGAACACGTAACGCTCGAACGGCGGCAGCGTGTGCCCAAGTTCCTGCAGGTACTCGTACGCCATGTGCGCGCCCGCGCGGAACATGCGGGCCATGTTCACGCGGCCGTAGTTCAGCAGGGTCTCGCCGAGATCGAAGAATACTGCCTGAATCTTCATGGGCATGCGTTCGCCATTCACTCCGAAGATCCCTCAGGATACGGGGACGGGGGCGTCCATGCAACACGATCGGCAGGGGCGGGTGCATGCGGGTGCAGCAGCGGATTGTGGCGGGGCGCAAAAAAAACCTCCGCCCCGTGCACAAGGCACGAAGCGGAGGCTGCCACGGCTGAAAACAGCCATATCACAAACCCCGGACCAGGGGGTCAGTTCCTCGACGCTTTTCAACCTATCGGCAGATCGCGGGGATGTCAACCGGATCAGGGACGCGATCGGGCACGGAAGGCAGGGCAGGGGAGGGGCAGTCAACATCAGGTCGGTTGTGATTGACTGAGTACCTAACAGTGGATAAAATATGGCACGAATGAGCTTGTTCTAAGCGTATGGATGTGCGGTGGATAGTGAATCGCACTGCATGGATGCCCTATGGCTTCCGGGGGGAGAAAGCCTCGCCCGGCCATGGAAACGCCATACGATCCTCTGTGGGCAGGCCATTGCCATCGGGAGAAGTTTTTTTATAATTGCGCCCCATACCGCGCATCCGGCGGGAGGAAAGGAATAGAAATGGCACGATCCGGGCTGGTTCCCCAAGAGGTGTTCTTTACCAAGGGCGTCGGGAAGCATCGCAACCGACTGCAGAGCTTCGAGCTGGCGCTGCGCCACGCGGGGATTGAGAAGGGTAATCTCGTCCGCGTCTCCAGCATCCTCCCTCCGCGGTGCAAGATCATCGGGAGGACCAAGGGCCTGACCAAGCTCCAGCCCGGGGAGATCACCTACGTCGTCCTCGCCGAGGCCGCCACCAACGAGCCCTCCCGCCTGGTGGGCAGCGGGATCGGCCTGGCCGTCCCCGCCGAGGGGCAGCAGTACGGGTACATCAGCGAGCATCACGGCTATGGCATGCCCGAGAACCGCCTGGGCGATTTCGTCGAGGACATGGCCGCCACCATGCTCGCCACCACGTTGGGCATCGAGTTCGATCCCGAAGGCGCCTACGACGAGCGCAAGGAAATCTACAAGATGTCCGGCAAGATCGTCCGCACGCGTTCGACCGTTCAGACGGCCGAGGGCGACAAGGACGGGTTGTGGACCACCGTCATCGCCGCGGCGGTGATGCTGCTGTAGGATCGTTCGGGAACGTTCTTCACCGCGGAGAGCGCAGAACCCGCAGAGAGCCTCATGGGAGTGGCAGGACATTGCTCGCCTCTCTGCGGCCCTCGCGATCTCGGCGGTGGAATCGAGCGACAAAGGGCCCTTAACGCCTCGCACCCCTGACCCGCGCAAGGATTCCGCCATGGCCAACCAGCCGCCGAACTTCCTCGACATGCCCCCCGAGCTGTGCGATCCCCGCACCGCCCGCTACGCCGTCCTCGCCATCCCCTACGAGGGCACGGTGACGTACAAGGGCGGAACCGCCCAGGGTCCCTCCGCCATCATCGAGGCCAGCGCCCACGTCGAGACGTTCGACGAGGAACTGCTCGCCGAGTTCCATACCGCCGGGGTGGCCACCTACCCCATGATCCCCCCGGCGAGGGACCCGGAGGAGCAGTACGCCCGCACCCTCGCCGCCGCCCGCGAGATCTTCAACGACGACAAGTTCCTCCTCGCCCTCGGGGGCGAGCACAGCATCACGCCCCCCCTCGTCGCCGCCGCCGCCGAAAAGCACGGGCCCATCAGCGTCCTGCAGTTCGACGCCCATTCCGATCTCCGCGACGAGTACGAGGACACCAAGCGCAACCACGCGTGCATCATGCGGCGGGTCCTGGAGATCACCCCCAACATCGCCCAGGTGGGCATCCGCAGCTTCGGGCCCGAGGATTGGGCGGAGGTCCCCGAGCGGGTGAAGAACTTCTTCACCCCCCGGCGCATCCGTTCCGAGCCCGACTGGATGGACCGCGTTCTGGAGATGCTCACCGACCGCGTCTACGTCACCATCGACATCGACGGGTTCGACCCCGCTTTCGCCCCCGGGACCGGAACGCCCGAACCGGGCGGGCTCGACTGGTTCCAGGTGACCGGATTGCTGCGGCGGGTCTGCACCGAGCGGACCGTCGTCGGGGCCGACATCAACGAGGTCCGCCCCATCGAGCACAATCACGCCACCGAGTTCCTCGCCGCCCGCCTCGCGTGCAAGATCATCGCCTACACCCAACTGCCCCAGGTGGGGAAGTGAGAGACGGTGCCCCCAAGCCCCCCGACTGCGTCGGGGGGATGTGAGCCCGCGCTCAACCCGAAGCACGCCCCCGCGCGGATACCGAACCATGTGCGAAGCCTGTGAAACCTCCAAACGCCGCGGCGTGTTCCTCGCCGCCGTGCGCGCCAACCAGCGCCTCTGCGACGAGCACTACCGCCTCACCCTCGCCCTGCCCGCCTTCCCGCCCACGCGAGCGGGGCAGTTCGTCCAGCTCCAGTGCCGCAACGTCTCCGAGCAGGTCACCGCCCGCGAGTTGACGTGGCCGCAGGACCGTTGGCCGACGCTCTCCCAGCCCGAACTCGCCGACAAGGAACCCATGCTCCGCCGCCCCTTCTCCCTCGCCGGGGACCGCCGCACGGACGAGGGCGTGGAGATCGACGTCATCTACCGCACCGTGGGCACGGGGACGCACTGGCTGCGCGGCGTGCAACCGGGCACCGAGTTGAGCATCCTGGGCCCGCTGGGCAACGGGTTCCCGATCGCAGGAGCCCTTGAGGGCGTTCAGGGACGGAATTCGCACGGGACCTCCTCAGCCCATCCCGCAAATCCGCAATCCGCTTCTTCGACGGGCTCAGGACGTGCAATCCGCAATCCGCAATCGACGGCCGTCGTCGTCGGCGGCGGCGTGGGCATTCCGCCGATGCTGTACCTCACCGAGGCCCTGATCGCCGCGGGCAGGCGGGTCATCGCCATCAGCGGGGCGCGGTCGCGTTCGCTGCTGCCGCTGACGGTCTCCCCCGCGACGCCCCCGTCCCCCGAGCCCACCCCGCTCCCGTGCATCGAGGAGTACAACGTCCGCGGGGCCCGGTCCATCATCACCACCGACGACGGGTCCGTGGGCGTCCGCGGGTTCGCGAGCACCGCCTTGGCGGAGTGGCTGCAGCGCTCGGGCACGGCCGCTGACGACGTGGTGGTCTACTGCTGCGGCCCCGAGCCGCTCATGCGCCGCGTCGGGGACCTGTGCGTGGGCGCGGGGATCGAGTGCTTTCTGGCGATGGAGCGGCACATGGCGTGCGGGATGGGCACCTGCCAGTCCTGCATCGTCAAGATCCGCTCCGACGCCCCCCAGGGCTGGTCCTTCAAGCTCTGCTGCACCGACGGCCCGGTGTTCAACGCGCGCGACGTCGTCTGGGAGTAAGACGCATTCCATCTGATTCATGCGCGGGTGCCGTGGCTTGCGAAGCGAAACGGCTTGCCGCGGCGTAGCCTTGGCGGAGCCGGGAGCAACCACGTCAAACCAACGGTGCGCACGAATGACTCGGGACCCGTATAAGCCCCTCTGGCGGGGGGCACGCGGTCAGCGGATCTGCCCGCCGCGGATGCGGGGGCAGTTGCACATCAGAAAGGGAGCGGGACATGACCGAGACGCCGCCGCAGCCTTCGGCTGTTGGGGAATGGTACTTCGCGAGCCAGGGCCAACGGACCGGACCGGTCACCGAGGAGGTCATCCGCGGGTGCATTGCCGGGGGACATCTGGACAGCGGAGTGCAACTCTGGCGAGCGGGGATGGGCGTCTGGATGCCGATCACGCTCGTGCCGGAATTCGCCCGCGACATCCGCGAGCACCCGTTGCGGCCGCCGATGTCGAGGCACGGCACTCCGGACCCCACCACGCTGCTGATCGGCCTGCACGACCCCGGACAGACCAACTATCACCAGGGCCGGGTGCTGGGCTCGGTGGATAGCCTGATCTTCGGCATCTTGTCACTGGTGCTGCCCTGCATCGGGGTCATCTTCGCCATCATGGTTCTCCCCGTCGCCTCCAAGGCCATCGCCAAGTCCCGGGAGGAACGCGGTGTGTACAGCGGGGTCGGGATGGCCGTCGCGGGACGGGTCCTGGCGATCATCAGCCTCATCCTGCACGGGGCGGTGCTGCTGCTGATGGTGGCGTATGCGTGGAGGCGTTGATCGGCAGTTGATCGACGCGCAGGCCGCGGTCACAGCGCGTCGCGCAGGCGCTGGTACTCCGCGAGCAGGAGGGCGGGTTCGCGGCGGCAGCGGATGTGGGACCAGGGGAGGGGGGCGTCGGTGGGCAGCTCGCGGTGGGCGTAGAAGGCCGGGTCGATGCCCGTGTCCTCGAACGCCCGCGTCCAGCGGGCGTAGTCGAAGTGCTCATCCCAGGAGTCCAGGCGAGCCCCCGAGCGCCAGGCGGCCTCGATGGCCGCCCCGACCCGCCGGTCGCCGCGGGCGAGGACGGCCTCCAGGAGCGAGCGTTCGATGAAGTGGAACTTCACGTTGACCGCGCTGCGTTGCGTGAGGTCGCGGAGGCGGCGGCGGACGGAGTGGAAGTAGTCCGCGTCGCGCATCGGGGCCCACTGCATGGGCGTGTGGGGCTTGGGGACGAACCACGACACGCTCGCCGAGATCGCGCCCCGCTGCCCGTCGACCTCCTTTCGCACGTCGGACAGGCGGCGGCAGAGGGAGGCGATGGCGTCGAGGTCCTCCTCCGTCTCCCCGGGCAGGCCGGCCATGAAGTACACCTTCACGCTCCGCCACCCCGCCTCATACGCCGCCCGCACCCCCGCGAGCATGTCGTCCTCGGTGATGCGTTTGCGGATGGCGGTGCGGAGGCGTTCGGAGCCGGCTTCGGCGGCGATGGTGAGCCCGCCCTTGCGGACTTCGCTGGTGAGCTTGGGCAACTGGCGGAGCTGGGAGTCCACGCGGAGCGAGGGGAGCGACAGCGAGACGTTCCGCGGGGTGAACTCCGTCGTGAGGCGGTCGATGAGTTCGTCGAGCTGGGGGTAGTCGCTGGTGGAGAGGCTCAGCAGGGAGATCTCGCGGTAGCCCGTGTTCGCGACGGCGGCGCGGGCGATGCGGAGGATCTCGTCCACGCTCCGCGCGCGGACGGGCAGGCGGGTGGAGCCCGCCTGGCAGAAGCGGCAGGCGTTGGGGCAGCCTCGCATGACCTCGATCATCACGCGCTCGTGCACGCCCTCGGAGAGCGGGACGAGGGGGCGTTCCATGGCGGGGGTTTCGGCGAGCGAGGGCAGGCAGGCGCGGGGGATCTCGGCGGGCACGTCGTCGCGCGTCGGCCGCACGGCGGCGGGGGCGTCGAACCGGGCGGCCGTTTCGTAGTCCGGGGCGTAGAAGCGGGGGACGTAGACCGACGGGACGGTGCGGGCTATGGCGAGGAGCTTGTCCTCCCGCGTCGCCCCGGTGCGCTTGAGGTCGCGGAGGAGTTCGACGAGTTCGCGGAGGGGCTCTTCCCCGTCCCCGGGGATGAACAGGTCGAAGAAGTCGGCGAGGGGCTCGGGGGAGTCGGCGAGCGAGTCGCCCCCGACGACGAGCGGGTCGTCCTCCCCGCGGTCGCGGGCGTGGAGCGGGATCCCCGCGAGGTCCAGCATGGTCAGGACGTTGGTGACGCACAGCTCGTACGGGAGGGAGAAGCCCAGGACGTCGAAGTCGCGCAGGGAGCACCGCGTCTCCCAGCCGAACAGCGGGACGCGCTCGGCGCGGAGGACGGCCTCCATGTCGGGCAGCGGGGTATAGCTGCGGTCGCAGGCGACGGCGGGCAGCTCGTTGAGCATGTGGTAGAGCACCTGCGACCCCAGGTGCGAGATGCCGATCGTGTACGTATCCGGGAACGCCAGGGCGACGGTGACGTCCGCGGCGGCGGGGTCGGGGCAGCGGGCATTGATCTCCAGCCCCACGTACTGCCCGGGGCGGGAGACGCGGGGGAGGACGCGCTGGCTCAGGATGTCGGCGTAAGACTTCATCGTGAGATTGTACCGCGATGGCCGCACATTGCACGGCGCAGACGACGGGCCGCCCGAACGGGGGTCCGGTGCGGCCCGTGGATCGGAATCGGTGGACGCGGCGGAGTTACTCGCCGGGCTGGATCGCCTCGCAGGGGCACTCGCCCTCGCACTGGCCGCAGTCGATGCAGGACTCGGCGTCGATCTTGTACTGGGGATCGCCTTCCTTGATCGCCTCGACCGGGCAGACCGAGATGCAGGTCCCACAACCCGTGCACTTGTCCGTAATGACGTACGCCATGAACCTTCTCCTTTGAACCGGGACGGTGATACCGTGATGGCCCTCCCGCCGTTCCGGACCCGTCGTCCGGACACACCAGCGGAAACGTCCAAGATACCGCAACGGCGGGGAGGGGCTCAAGGGGTTCTGGCGGTCTTTTCCGGGCGGGAGAGTGGAGGAATGACGTAAGGACGAGTGACGAATGACCAATGGCGGAGCTGACGCCGCTTCGGGCCTCCCGCGGACCGGGGAGCGTTGGCAGCCGGCCATTGGTCATTCGTCACTACGTCATTGCGTCATTGGCCCGTCACGGTGGGCGTGCGGGCGGGGTTCTTGGCGAGGCGGTCGGCGAGGGTGCGCCCGAGCGTGTAGCACTCCGCGAGGGTATCGGGCGAGGGGCGGTACTTGGCGCGGACCGGGGGCCCGACGAGTTCGACGTTCATGTCCTCGAAGACCTTCTGGATGTGCTTCGTGGACTCTCCGCCCCACCCGTACGACCCGAACACGCCGCCGACGAGGCCCTTGGGCTTGAGGCCCTGGACGTAGGTGAGGCAGTCGGCGAGGGTGGGGAACATCTGGTTGTTGATGGTGGGGGCCCCGGCGACGAGGGCCCCGGCGTCGAGGAGTTCGGTGGCGACGTCGGAGCGGTGCACGCCCCCGAGGGGCATGAGCTTGGGCTCGGCCCCGCCGGCGGCGAGGCCTTCCCCGATCGCCCTGGCCATCCAGTGCGTGCTCTCCCACATGGTGTCGTAGACGACGACGGCGCGGCGGGTGCGGGTCTGGGCGGCGTAGCGGGCGTAGGCCTCGACGACGCGCAGCGGGCCCTGCCGCCAGATCGGCCCGTGGTCGGGGGCGATGACGTCGATGGGCACCCCGAGGCCCTGCAGCTTGTCGATGGCCTTCTGGATGAAGGTCGACAGCGGCAGGAGGATGTTGGCGTAGTACTTGCGGGCCTCGTAGTCGAGGACCCAGGGGTCGATCTCATCGGCGAAGCGGGCGTAGCTCGCCAGGTGCATCCCGAACCCGTCCTGCGAGAACAGCATCCGGTCCTCGTGCAGGTAGCTCACCATGCTGTCGGGCCAGTGGCACATCTTGGTCTCGGCGCAGGTGAGGGACGCCCCGCCGAGGTCGAGCGTCTGCCCGTCCTCGACGGGGGTGATGTCCCCTGCCGTGCCGAAGTACTCGTTCAGGGCCTCCACGCCCTTCTTCGACGCATAGACCGTTCGGGGCTCCAGGGCGCGGATCGTCTCCACCAGCGCGCCCGAGTGGTCGGGCTCGGAGTGGTTGGAGACGATGGCGTCCACCGTCTTGGGGGGGACCACCGAGGCGATCCGCGCGAGCATCTCGTCGCGGTACGACGCCTTCACCGTGTCGATGAGCGTGACCTTGTCGGCGACGATGAGGTAGGCGTTATAGGTCGTCCCGCGCGACGTCAGATACCCATGGAAGTCCCGCACGGCCCAATCGATGGCCCCGACCCACCAGACGTGGTCGGTGACGGGTACGGCTCGGAATACGTCCTTCATCCTTGGCCTACTCCCGCTTGCCCAGGGCGTGATCGAGCATGAACAGGCCGTTGGGGGAGTCCTTGATGGCGGCGAGCTTGTCGCGGATCTCCTGGGCCGCCGCCTCCTCCTCCACCTGCTCGGTGACGAACCACTGGAGCATGGCGGCGGTGGCGTGGTCCTTCTCGGCCTGGGCGAGTTCGAGGAGGTCGTAGATCATCCGGGTGACCTTGGCCTCGTGCTGGCAGGTGTCCTCGAAGGCGGCCAGCGGGGTGGCCCACTTGGTGGGGGGGGCGTCGATGGCGCGGAGCTGCACCGCCTTGCCGCGGTCGTTGATGTACGCGTAGAACTTCATCGCGTGGGCGTTCTCCTCGCGGGCCTGCGCCTTCATCCAGCTCGCGAACCCTTTGAGGTTCGCCGCATCGAAGCACGCGGCCATCGAGAGGTACATGTACGAGGAGTACAGTTCGGCATTGATCTGCTTGTTCAACGCCTCCAGCATCTTGTCGCTCAGCATTCGGGGTCCTTTCCGGTTCCAGGTTCAGTGTTTTATGCTGCCGTTGCTTTTCCGAGTGTCCAGCATACGCGCCGGGCGCCCGGACGCAACGTTTTGTCGCGGCATTGTAGGCGCGTGGGCGGCGGTCCATGGGGGATTTTGCCGGTGGGGGGGTAGGGAAGTGAGCGGCCTTCTTTACCTGCAGAAAGGAAGGCCGCTCACGAAGCGGGACAAAGCAGAGAGTCGAGAGAAGTTCAGCGATCCCGCGGGACCGTGGTCTCCCACAGCCCGTGCCGCGAGCAAAACATCCGGACAACCACCGGCCCGGGAGGGAGGGCGAAGCACGCGCGCGGGTCCTGGCCGGGCGACAGGAAGGCCCGCAGCGCCAGGTCGCCCGCCAGGACCTCGATCCACTGCACGTGGTGGGTCGACGCCGACGGGTGTGGCGCGTTGGGCGAACCGACGGTGACGTGCAACTCCCCCTCCCGCCACCGGGCGACGGGGGTGTGCGCGGGACGGTGCGCCTCGGACGGGTTGGGCGCCTGGCGGATCATGGGAACCCCGCAGCAGACGGGTTCCCCGGCCCCGGCGTCGAGGATTTCGACGACGATCCCGCACACCCCGCACTTGTAGATTTCGAGCCGCTCGACGGGCACCGCCGCCTACTTCCCGCCCGCCTGGCGGACGGCGGCGACGGCGGCGTCGTAGTCAGGCTCGTGGGAGGTCTCCTCCACGATCTGCTTGTAGACGACCTTGCCCTGGGGATCGACGACGAAGACCGCGCGGGCGAGCAGGCGGAAGTCCTGCATCTGCACCCCGTACTTCTGCCCGAACTCGCACCCGCGATGGTCGGAGGCGACGACGACGTTCTCCACCCCGTTCGCCCCGCACCAGCGCTCCTGCGCGAAGGGCAGGTCGGTGGACACCGTCAGGATCACCGCCTCGTCGTGGAGTTCGGAGGCGATGTCGTTGAAGTGCTTCGTCTCCTTGGCGCACACGGAGGTATCGAGCGACGGGACGGCGGAGATCAGGAGCGGTTTGCCGCGGAAGTCGGAGATCTTGACCTCGGACAGGTCGGCCTTGACGAGCTTTACGTCGGGGGCGGCGTCGCCCACGTTCACGTCGTTGCCCGTCAGCGTCACGGGGTTGCCCTTCATCGTTACGCCTTGCTTCGGCATGGCGGTCTCCTCGGGGTTGGCGGTTGCGGCGGCCTCCGGGCCGCCTTGTGGCATTATAGCCTCGACGGCCGTCCGGTAGACCCCCGCCTCCTGCACGCCCACCCAGCGCCCGATGGGCTTGCCCTGGTGGTAGAGGAACACCGCGGGCACGCCGCTCACCTGGTGCCGCCGCGACAGGTCCGGCAGTTGGTTGGCGTTGACCTTGACGACCTTGAGGCGGCCGGCGTACTGCTGCCCGAGCGCCGCCAGCGTGGGGGCGAGCTGGCGGCAGTAGATGCACGTGGGGGTGTAGAACTCCAGCAGGACGGGCTGCTCGCTCTCGAGCACCTCGCTGCGGAAGGCCTCCTCGCTCTCGATGGACGGCAGGGCCGCCAACGCTTCCGCCCCCCCGGACGAGACCACCTGCGAGCGCGTGAGGAACGCGATCCCCAGGCCCAGCAGCGCGCCCCACAGCGCCCCCGTCCACGGGCTGGCCGTGAACGGACACGTCCCGCTGCGGCACTTGCCGACATACCCGATGATCCCGCCGATCACCGCCCCGGCGAAGAGCCCGACGATGAGTATCCAGGTCATGATCCTCTCCTTCACTCGACGACGCGATACCCCAGGCTCTCGACCGCCGCCCGCAGCTCCGCCACGTCGTACCCCCGCCCGGTCACGCGGGCCTCCTTGGCCGGGAGGTTCACCTCGGCGGAGTCCACGCCCGGGGTCTCGGTCAGCGCCCGCTTCACCGAGGCCGCACAGTGCCCGCACGTCATCCCTTCGATGGACAGGCGGGTGGTCTGGGTCCGTTCGCTCGCTTCGCTCATGGTCGGGGCCTCCGTTTCGTGCTTTCGCAACCGGGGGACGTATCGAGTCGCCAGGGCATACGCCAGCAGCGCCAGCAGCCCCACCGCCGAGGCGAAGTTCAGCCACGCCGGCAGCATCCAGTGGCCCTCGTGGAGGTGTCCGCGGATGTCCCCGGCCGACAGGATCTGATCCAGCAGCAGCCCGCCCAGGACGGCGGTGGCGGCGACGGTGGCGAGGTAGACGAGGGCGGTGCGGCGGCCCAGGACGCGCCAGAGGACGGCGATGGTGGCGGCGTTGGTGGCCGGGCCGGTCACGAGGAACGCGAACGCCGCCCCGGGGGAGACGCCCTGGTCGACGACGAGCATGAACGCCACGGGGACGGAGGCGGTGGCGCAGACGTACACGGGCAGGCCCAGCAGCATCAGCGCCAGGATCGCCCACAGGCCCCCGCCCAGGTACGGGGCGAGGAAGTTGTCGGGCATGAGGGCCGAGATCAGCCCCGCCAGCAGCAGCCCGATCACCAGCGTGGGCCCGATGTCGCGGGGGAGGTCGAGAAGCCCGTACCGCAGCGCCCGCCAGAGCTTCCCCCCGCGGCCCTCGCCCTGCTCCCCGCTGCAGCAGACGTCGGTGCAGGGGTCGGCGGTGGGGGAGACGGTTTCGGCGGCGGTTTCGATCTCGGGGGAAACGGGCGTGTGGTCGAACAGCGAGACCAGCGTCCCGCCCACCACCCCGCTGATCAACGCCGCCACCGGGCGGAAGAGGGCGAACACGCCCCCCAGCAGGCCGTACGTCACCAGGATGGAGTCCACGCCCGTCTGCGGAGTGGACAGCAGGAAGCTCGCCGTCGCCCCCTTGCTCGCTCCGTGGCGATGCAGTGACGCCGATACCGGGATCACCCCGCAGGAGCAAAGCGGCAGGGGCACCCCGAAGAGTGACGCCTTGAGCACCGACCAGAATCCCTTCCCCCCCAGGTGCCGCTCCACCCACGCGGGCGACAGCAGCACGCTGAGAAACCCAGCCACGATGAACCCGAACAGCAGGTACGGGGCCATCTCCATCAGGACGGCCCAGCCTTCCACGAGAATCTCGAGTACGTAGTTCATGTCACCTCGGCAGTGCTTACGATCAGTCACTCTGTAAACGGGCGGGCAGGTCGTTTGGGTCCGACCGTTCCCGGATTCCCAGCCGCGTCAAGGCGAAGTCGTACCTCGCTGGGTCCTGCGGGCAGATCGACCGAAAGGCGGCCGAGACCTCCTCCGCCGTGCGCCCGTCCGCGGCGGACCGGCGCGTGGCTCCAAGCGCCCGGGCCATTCTATGCATATGCACGTCCACGGGCACCATGAGAAGTCGCGGCGAAACGCCCGTCCACCCCCCGGGATCCACCGCATCGCGGCGGATCATCCATCGGAGGTACAGGTGCAGGCGTTTGCACGCGCTGCCGGCGGCGGGGTCGGGGAGCAGGTGGGTCCGGGGGGCTCCGGCGGCGTGGAGGGCGGCCACCAGGGCGGTCAGCGCGGGCGTGATCGTCGCGTGTTCCGCTTGCACGTGGGAGGCAAGGCACGTTCCGAGCGATCCGTGTTCCCGCACGATCGCCGCGGCGGCGGCGAGGAGGGCGGCGAGTTCGGCCCCGTCCGTGAAGCGATGCTTCACCCCCGCCAGGCGCTCTCGCAGCTCGCGGGCGGTGGCGGTGTGGACGGTGCGAGCGGGGGAGGGCCCCAGGCGGTCGAGCACCGTCCGCACGCTCTTGAGGATATGGCTCACCCGCCCGTACGCCAGCGACGCGGCGAGAAGCCCCACGACCTCCCGGTCGCCGGGGTCGGGGTAGTCGTAGAGGAACTCCAGCGGGTCGGGGTGGACGAACTCGCGGCGGGTATAGCGGTCGTAGAGGGAGTCGAGGCCGGTCTTGTATACGCGCAGGGGCATGTGTGCAGTATACCCCATGCGGGGGGCGGGGAGAGGGCGATTGGCTGGTTGACTGGTTGACTGGTTGATTGGTTGATTGGTTGATTGGTTGATTGGTGGATTGGTGGACTGGTTGGCGTTGGCGGGGCGCGGAACACGTCCGGAACGACAACGCCCCCGGCTGCGTCGGGGGGGGATCGCATCTCAGCGTTTCCGTGGCATGGGCGTCTCGCCCATGGATCCCACGGGCATATTGCCCGTGGCCTTCGGCGGAGAAACCTCTGTATGTTGGGGGGGGGTGACCTCGCAGCGAGGCCGCTGTCGCCTTTCGGCAGGGGCGAGACGCCCCTGCGACACACGGGCGAGACGCCCGTGCCACGGAGATGCGACGTCCCTGTCCCCGCCCCCGCCGGGATCCCAAGGCGGATGGGCGCAGGGAGCCTCGAAAAAGGGGACTGGCTCCGCAGCGGCATGCTTCTCGCCGCGCAGGTGCCTGTCCCCTTTTTCGAGGCGGTGCGGGACTCATCGCCCGCACTCCCGTGAACGGTTGCCAATCAACCAATCAACCAGTCAACCAATCAACCAGTCAACCAATCAACCAATCAACCAATCAACCAATCAACCACGCGCCGTCTTACGCGAACGTCTCGTAGCGTTCCTTCTTGGCGTTGCAGACGGGGCAGTTGTCGGGGGCCTCGCCTTCGAGGGTGTGTCCGCAGACGCTGCATACCTGGACCGCCCCGAGTACGACGTCCTTGCCGCCCTCGACGGCCGACTTGGCGTTGGCGTACATCTGGGCGTGGACCTTCTCGGCCGCCAGGGCGAAGTTCATCGAGCGGATGGCGTTCTTCTCGTTCTGGGCCTGGGCGACGGCGAGGTAGGCGGGGTACATCTGCTCGACCTCGAACATCTCGCCCTCGATGGCCCCGGCGAGGTTCTCGGCGGTCGTGCCGACCCCGAACCCCGCACCGGCCGTCACGGAGAACGGCCCGGGGACCTTGGCCATTGCGCGGAAGTGCCCGTGGGCGTGGGCCTGTTCGGCGCGGGAGACGGCGCGGAAGAGGCGGGCGACGTTGGGGAAGCCCTCGGCGTCGGCGGCGTCGGCCCAGGCCTTGTACCGCATGTGTGCCATCGACTCGCCCCCGAACGCGCTGCGAAGGTTCTCCGCCGTCATCGCCTGCATCATCCGAATTCTCCTTGCTGGTGGATTCCAAGTGTAATTAAGGCAAACCGCTTTCGCCCATGATAGGCAACAGGCCGGGGGCTTTTCCACCGCGAGTGCGCGAGAGCCAGGGCCATCGCAAAGTCCGGTTCGCGGGGCGCCACGGGTTTGCAGAACCCGTGTTCCGCCGCACGCTCGTAGGAGCACGGCTGCAAACAGCGCAGCCGTGGCACCCGCGACTGCGAGTTTGCGATGGCCCTGGCGCGAGAGCAGGCTTTGCTGCGGAAGGGGGAGGATGGACTCCATGGACGCCGTGGACGGCCTGTCCATTCCGTCCATGAAGTCCATTCCGTTCATCCGCGTTCATCCCCGCTTTTCCTCGGAAGCTCTTGACTCCAAGCCCCCAAGTCCGGAGCATCATGCCCACACATCGAGCAGGAGAACGCGCATGAAGATCGGAGTCATGGTCGAATCGTTCCGCCAGGGCCTGGAGGGCGGGCTGCAGGCCGCCGCCGACCTCGGGGCCCACGGCGTGCAGATCTACGCCACCGGCGGGGAGATGCACCCCGACAACCTCCGCCCCGCCGACCGCCAGAGCCTCCGCAAGCGGATCCAGGGCTTCGGGCTGGAAGTGTCCGCCCTGTGCGGGGACTTCGGCGGGCACGGGTTCCAGATCGCAGAGGACAACCCCGGGCGCATCGATGCGTCCAAGAAGGTCATGGACCTCGCCCTCGAACTGGGCACGACGGTCATCACGACGCACATCGGGGTCGTGCCCGCCGCCTCCCACCCCCGCTACGCCGTCATGGCCAAGGCCTGCGAGGCCCTCGGACGCTATGGCGAGGCCATGGGCGCGACGTTCGCCATCGAGACCGGCCCCGAGCCCGCCGCCGTCCTGCGGGCGTTCCTGGACGACATCGGCGTCCCGCGGGGGATCGGCGTCAACTTCGACCCCGCCAACCTCGCCATGGTCATCGCCGAGCCCATCCCCCCGGCCGTCGCGACCCTCGGGCCCTACATCGTCCACACGCACGCCAAGGACGGGCTCAACCTCCGCCCCGTGGACGCGGAGGTGCTGTACGGGTCCTTTGCGGGCAAGGCCCCCGAAGGGTTCCGCGGGAGCGACTACATCCGCGAGGTGCCCCTGGGCGAGGGCAGCGTGGACTTCGACACCTACCTGCCCGCCCTCAAGAACGCCGGGTTCGACGGATACCTCACCATCGAGCGAGAGGCCGGCCAGAACCCCCGCAAGGACATCGCCGCCGCCGTCGAGTTCCTGCGGGAGAAGCTCGATCGGCTGGGGCTGTAGGTGGTCGGGTAAGCCTGGGCGGGCAACCGCCCAGGCTTACCCGATCACGCCTGTAAGGGTGCAGCAAGAATTCGTGGCGGGCGGCGGTACGCGGGATGGGCCGCAGAGGCGCGGAGACGCGGAGGGGAGGGAGTTGCGGATCGTCGTGTGTGGAGGCACAGGGCGAGGTCCGGGGGCGGGGGGCTTGGAGCGCTTGCGCCCAAAAGGGCAAGCGAGGTCCGCCTGTTACTGGGGAGCTTGCCCAGGGCTTGCTTTTTGGCGTCACGCCAAAAGGGCGAGCGGGGTCCGTCTCTCGCTGAGGATCTGGCCAGCGACGCCCGGAAGAGCAGTTTTAATCACACTCTCTTCTCTGCACTGCAAATGCGCAAGATCCTCGCTTTTTCGAGGATGTTCTCCGGTCCTCAGACGGCGCTCACTTCGATTGGGGCCGTGGCAGGGGCGTCAGCCCAATCGAAAATCGAAAGTCGAACATCGAAATTGGGAGCGGGCGCAGCCCGCGCTGTGTCTCCGCGCCTCTGCGGCCCATCCCTCGGAGGCCCGATGTGCAGTTCCGCCCTGGAGGGAGCATCCAGGCCTTTGCCCCGCCACGGTCCGCTGCTGCCCCCCGGGCCGCGGAACTGCCGCGAAGGACTTGCGAGTGCGGGTTCGGCGCGATATGGTGAAGCGTCAACCCCTCGCGCTGTCGGTTCACCGCGGGCGGGGGAGAGGTTCGGTCGTTCGTTCACCTCAGGCGGGAGATGTGGCCATGGGCGGTAGCAGACTGCTTGCGTGCGTGATGGGGCTGGTGTGCATTGTGACGGTGTCCGCGCCGGGGGCCGATCTGCGGCCTGAGGACGTGACGGATGCTCACATCAACGCCGCCATCGACCGGGCGATCGAATTCCTCTGGACGGACCAGGAGAAGGACGGCAGTTGGGGCGAGTTCAAGATGGCCGCCGAGCGCTTCCGCGTCGGGCCCAACGCGCTGGTGGTCTACGCCCTGCTGGAGAGCGGGGTGCCCCTGAGCGACGAGCGGATGCAGAAGGCCATGCGCTACCTTCGCTCGACCCCGACGACCTACACCTACGGGGTCGGCTTCCGCGCGCAGGCGTGGCGGGCCGCCTGGCTGCAGAGCCGCGACGAGGCCTACCTCCGCATGCTCCAGCGCGACGTCGGAACCCTCATCCGCTCCACGCGCGACGGCAGCTACGGCTACCACTCCAGCGGCAGCCCGGCCAAGGGGAACGACAACTCCAACAGCCACGTCGGGGTCATTGGCGTGTGGGCGGGGCTCGAGGTGAACCTGGATCTGGGGACCCGCGTCAGCTCATACTTCAAGAAGGTCCTCGGGCACTGGCTCAAGGAGCAGTGCGGCGACGGGGGGTGGGGGTATCCCCTGCTCAAGGAGGGGCAGGCGGGCTCGTCCAAGCCCTCCATGACCGCCGCCGGGACGGCCGCCCTGTTCGTCTGCCTCGACACCCTCTTCTGTGAGGAGTACGCCCGGGGGGATCTGCCGGAGATGGCCGGGCCGCTCGACAAGGCCATGAAGCTCTTCAGCCAGCAGGCCCCGGGCATCGTCGGGCAGGCGGTTCCCGACGGGTACAACCTCTACGCCGTCGAGCGCGTGGCGATGGCGTCGGGGTACAAGTTCTTCGGGGGGTGCGACTGGTATCGCACCGGGGCCGCCGCCATCCTCAACAAGCAGCGCGAGGACGGGGCCTTTGTCGTCCAGGTCATGCAGGACCCCAAGGAGCGGGCCGTCCGCACCGCCTTCGGGCTGCTCTTCCTTGCCCGCGGCCGCCAGCCCGTGCTGTTCAACAAGCTCGAGCGGCCCGGCGACTGGCGGAACCGCCCGCGCGACCTGGCCAACCTCACCCGCTGGATCACCAACACCTTCGAGAAGCACGTGCACTGGCAGAGCGTGTCCGTGGACGTCGGCCCGGAGCACTGGCACGACGCCCCGCTGCTGTACATCGCGGGCATTGAGGAGCCCAAGTTCACCGACGCGCAGCTCGCCAACCTCCGCAACTTCGTGCACCAGGGCGGGACCATCGTCAGCGTCACCGAGCGCGACGGAAAGGCCTTCGCCGAGGGCATCCGCAAGGTCTACGCCCAGCTCTTCCCCGACTACGAACTCATGCCCGCCGCTCCCGGCCACGCCCTGTACTCCGCCCACTGGAAGCTCGCGGAGGGCAAGCCGGAATTCTTCGTGCTCTCCAACGGGGCGAGGCCCCTGGCGATCCACTGCGATGCCGACCTGCCCATGCCCTGGCAGCGGTACGACTTCACGGGGGAGGCCTGGGCGTTCCAGGCGGCCGGCAACGTGTTCATGTACGCCACGGACCACGGTTCGCTGCGCCCGCGCGCGAACGCCCACTGGCCCACCGGCAAGCCCGCCAAGCCCCAGCACACGCTGTCGGTCATGCGGGTGAAGCACGCGGGCAACTGGAACCCCGAGCCGCTGGCCCTGGAACGCTTCCGCCTCCGCATGGCCCGCGATGCCGACACCGGCGTGCAGGTCCTCGATCCCATCGACCTCGAGAAGCTCACCCCCAACGCCGCCGACCTGGTGTTCCTGACCGGGACCGGTCCGCTGCGCCTCACGGCGGCCGAGACCTCCGCCCTGCTCGCCTACGTCGCCACCGGGGGCACGGTGCTGATCGACGCGGCCGGGGGGGCGTCCCGCTTCGCCGAGTCCGTCGCCGAGACGCTCAACACGACCTTCCCGACGCAGAACCTCTCCGTCCTGCCGCCCGACCACGAGATCTACACCCGCGAGGACTACCCGCTGGGGGCGGTGCGGTACCGGCGGACGACGCAGGTGCGGATCGGCGACGTGGAGGAGGAGGGCGCGGGGGCGATGATGACGGTGGAGTCGGCGAGCCCGGAGAAGGAAGCGGGGGAGGCCCCGACGAGCCAGCCGGCCAGCGCCCCGGC
Organism: Phycisphaerae bacterium; assembly: GCA_041687095.1. Taxonomy (GTDB): domain Bacteria; phylum Planctomycetota; class Phycisphaerae; order SM23-33; family SM23-33; genus JAWLCQ01. The sequence goes on from JAWLCQ010000010.1 coordinate 38,405, forward strand.
CGAAGTCCTGGGCCCCAAGTCCCTGCCGCGCGTGCAGGTGATGATGCTGGGCAAGCGCCCGGGCATCTTCTTCTCCCGCGAGGACCTGACCGTGGGGCTCACCGGGGCCGAGTGCAGCACGATCGACGGGTACAAGCCCGAGTCGGCGTTCCGCGTGGTCCGCAACATCGCCTTGTTCCTGGCGGACTCCGACGAGGCCCCCGCCGACCCCAAGGCCGCCCCGACCTCCCAGCCCACGACCCAGCCCCAGACCCCCCGGCCGCGCAAGGCCCACCCCGACCGCAGCCGCCCGCCGCTCTGATACGCATCCCGCGCAATCCTCGGGTGGGTGCCGTGGTCTGCTACGGATCGATACGCAGTCCCCGGCACCCGCCCAAGATAAGCATCCCAGTAACCGTTCACGCCCTTCCAAACAGCAGGAAGGGCGTGAGGGAAGGGGCATGTCAGCGCCCAGGCAAGCTTCCGATTCCTTCTCCCCCACCGACCCCGCGTCGGTGGTAAGCCAGCTTTCTGGCTATGGGATCACCAATGGGCGCGGACGATGCGCGGTCCCTTCGCGCGCAGGCGGTAGTCGGGAGCCCTTTGAACCACCGACGCGGGGTCGGTGGGGAAAAGAAGAAGCAAGACACCCGGGGGGGCTGCGAGTAGTCAATAGCCGCCGTCCACCGACGCGGGGTCGGTGGGGAGGTTCGGACGGCGGCCGTCTTTCTGAAACATCCGGGGCACTGCGTGAACGGTTACGCATCCCAAGTAATCCGTGCGCACCGTTGGTTTGACGTGGTTGGTCCCGGCTCTGCTCGGACCCCGCGTGCAGAGTCCACAAGAGGGCGGGCGCTACCGCTCCCGCAGTGCCGGGGCAATCCACTCCTGCGTCCGCCGGCGTTCGCGCTGGAGGGCTTGGCGGAGGGCGGCGAGGCGGGCGGCGAGGGCGGGGCGGATCGGCGCGTCCGGGGGCGCCTGGTTCAGCACGGCCTCCATGGCGTGCTGGGCGTAGGCGAGGCGGCGGAACTTGAGGCAGGCCTCCTCCGTCGCCCCCAGCAGCTCGGTGAGGACGGTGCTCTGGAAGGCGGCGAGGGTCTGGGGGGTCCATTGCAGGCGGGCCCACTCGTCCGTTCGCAGCGCCATCGGGACCTCGGGCAGGTCCAGCCCTCCGGGGCGGTGGGGCCGGAGGACGCGGACGATCTCGCGCCCGAGCACCTCGTAGACGGCGGGGGGGAAGTGGCAGTTGTCGAGGAACACCTCGAAGTCCGGAACCGGGCGGTGCAGGTCGCGGACGAGGAGTTCGTCCATGTCGATGCAGGGCGCGTCGTACTGCCGCGCGAGTTCGCGCAGGGCCTCCCCGTAGGGCCCGGGCATGCGGACCGGGTAGCCATCCTCATCCCGCGCCCGCTCCAGCCGCCGCCGCGCCTCCTTCCACTCGCCGCGCTCGTAGTGCAGCATGCCCAGTTCGTAGTGGAGATCGGCGAAGGAGCAGAACGCGTCGAGTTGGCGGAGGAGGGCGTGGGCCCGGGGAAGATCGGGGGCGAAGTAGCGGAAGTGCAGCGCCCGCTGGAAGAGCCGCTCCGCCTCGTCTCGCCGCTCCTCCGGCCCTGCGTACTCGGAGCGGACGGGCGGGTACGCCAGGTTCCCCCCCGGGATGATGACCAGCGGGAGGATGCCCTCGTGGCGGCAGCGGCGGAGGAGGGCGTCCATGCGGAGGCGGTAGTGGCGGAGGTTGGCGCGGCACTCGAAGGCGGGGATGGGGTTGCGGCAGAAGAAGCCCCCGCGATAGGCGTGGTCGTTGGGGTCGGACTGGCGGAGGTAGAGGGAGCGGAGGGCGAGGGCCCCGGTGCGCAGGCGCGCCAGCGGCTGGGCCCAGGCGGGCGGGGGGAGCATGTTGAGCGAGTAGTTGCGGAGGATCTCGTTGTGCCCGGAGTAGATCACGAGCACGTGGGGCCGCCCCTGCGCGTTGCGCCACCAGGAGCGCATCGCGTCCTCCAACGCCCAACCCCCGCTGGCGTGGACCTCGACGGAGACGTCCTCGATCCCGCAGCGGGTCTGCAGGAACGCCTTGGGTACGCTGAGCAGGTGGAACCCCAGCCGGGGGGCCCCCGCCGACGTGCTGCCCCCCAGCAGGGCGAAGCGCAGCGGGGGCGGTTCGGCGATCTGCGTCCAGGCGGGGCGGTCCCGGAACTCCCCGAGCGTGGCCCGCTCGGTGACGACGTGGGCGACGACCTCCGCAGCCGCCACCGCCGCCCCCATCGCCAGCAGCGCCCCCAGGAGCTTGACCCGCAGGCGCACCGGCCGCCGGGGGCGCACCGCCCCCGCTGGCCCGGCCGAACCCGCCGCGCCCCTCCCCCCCCCCGACCCTTGGACTTCCTCAATGCCATGGAGCCCATGCTACCATGGAGGCGGCGGAACGAGGCGTGGCTTCCGGGTCCTGGTAACCGTTCACGCCTTCGCAAACAGCAGCGAAGGCGTGAAGAAGAGGGTCCGCTGGGATCCGAAGGCGGGATGGGCGAAGGCGGGATGGGCGCAGGGAGCCTCGAAAAAGGGGACTGGCTCCGTAGCGGCATGCTTCTTGCCGCGCAGGTGCCTGTCCCCTTTTTCGAGGCGGTGCGGGACTCCTCGCCCGCACCCCGTGAACGGTTACGGGTCCTGCATGTTGCATAAGATGCGGGAATCCCCTGGCGATTTTTTGGATTGTGTAAAGATCGCGGGGGCCGCAGGGGCGTCCGGCGGATGAGGAACGGAAAAAGCCGGCCCCGCCGTTGACAATCGGCCGCCCCGCGCCGTAGAAGCTGTCCTGGGAGGAAGGATCACGAAGCCGGGCCCCTTGCGACCCCCAGACCGGAGAAGATGGCGATGCGCGTGTTTGTTGTGAACTGTGGCAGCAGCTCGATCAAGTACCAGCTTTTCGATATGACCGACGAGTCCGTGCACGCGCGCGGCATCCTGGAGCGGGTGGGGTCCGAGGACGCCGTCCTCAACCACAAGAAGAACGGGCAGAGCTTCGAGAAGCACGTGGCGGCCCCGGACCACACGGCCGGGATGCGCTTCATCCTCGAGGCCCTGGTCGATCCCGAGATGGGCGTGCTCCGCACCATCGACGAGATTGACGGGGTGGGCCACCGCGTGGTGCACGGGGGCACGGAGATCACCCAGTCCCGCCGCATCGACGACAACGTCATCGCCGTCATCCGCCGCAACGCCGAACTCGCCCCCCTGCACAACCCCCCGAACCTCATGGGCATCGAGGCGGCCGTTAGGGCCATGCCCCACGTACCCCAGGTGGCGGTCTTCGATACCGCCTTCCTCGCCACCCTCCCGCCCCATGCCTACCGCTACGCCGTTCCCGAGCAGTGGTTCACGGAGCACCACGTCCGCAAGTACGGCTTCCACGGGACCAGCCACCGCTACGTCACCCTCCGCACCGCGGAGCTGCTGGGCAAGCCCGTTGAGCAGGTGAACCTCGTCACGGTGCACCTGGGCAACGGGTGCTCCATGACCGCCGTCGCCAACGGCCGGGCCGTGGATCACTCCATGGGCATGACCCCGCTGGAGGGGCTGATCATGGGCACGCGGTGCGGGGATCTGGACCCGGCGGTGGCGCTGTACATGCAGGGGCGGGGGCTGTCGGCCGACGCGGTGGACAAGGCGTTGAACAAGGAGTCGGGGCTGCTGGGCGTGAGCGGGTACTCCAACGACATGCGGGACCTGCTGGGGGCGCGGGACGCCGGTAACGAGAAGGCCGCCCTCGCCGTGCAGATGTTCGTCTACCGCATCGCCAAGTACGTCGGGGCCTACTACGCCGTCCTGCCCTCCGTGGACGCGGTGGTCCTCACCGGGGGGATCGGGGAGAACTCGACCCCCATTCGCTCGGGCCTGTGCGACGCCCTCCGCAACCTCGGGGTCCAGGGCGACCCCGCCCGCAACAACGCCACCATTCGCGGGGCGACGGGCCCCATCACCGCGGACGGCTCCCGCGTCCCCCTTCTCGTCGTGCCCACCAACGAGGAACTCATGATCGCCCGCGACACGCGGGAGATCGTCGGGGGGCAGGGTCCGCGAGCCTAAAAAGTTTGCCATTGCCTTGCCAGATCTCTACATTAGACCGGTTGAGGGGACCCGAGCAATGGTGCGCTGGCGACGAAGGAGTCGAAGGCAATGCGTACGGATTTGAAGATCGGCATCGTGACTGGGCTGGTGATCCTGGTCGCGGTCGTGGCCTACCTCGTCTTTACGGACAGCGACACTCCGTCGCCCGAGGGCGATACCGTCAGGCAGACCGGGGCGCAGGATACCGAAAACGACGTCGTCGTGAGGACCGATCGCGGCACGCGGGGCGATTCGCCCCGCAGTGTGGACGTGGTGGTGGCCCCTCCGCATACGGAGGAGGTTCGGCCGATCACGCCCCGCGTGATCACCCCGCGCGTCATCCCCCCGGCCCCGTCGCCGGTGCCCGCCCCGGTGGTGGGCGAGTCGCGTGAGCCCCGGACGGAGGCGGACGGCGGGGAGGAGCCCCGGCTCATCATCCCCACGCCCGTCCGCACGCCGCCCGCCCTGCCGACCCCGGCCCCCACGCCCGTGCCGTCCGAGAGCAACGCCACGGGCGGGCGCGACACCATTGTCGCCCTCACGCCCCGCGTCGATCCCTCGCCCGCCCCGAGTTGGCCCGCCGCGCCGACCCCCACCCCGGTCCCCTCGCCCCTCCGCGGGCCGGACCCCTCCGGCGGCCTGATCGACATGAGCGTGTCCCTGGAACCGATCGGCGCGGGCAGCGCGCCCCCGCCCGGGATGGCCCCGGTGGGCATGGGCACGATCGTTCCTGGATCCGTCTCCTCCTCTGCCGGCGGGGAGTACGTCGTCCAGGAGGGCGACCTGCTCTGGTCCATCTCCGAGAGGCTCCTGGGGCACGGCAAGCACTGGGAACTCATCGCCAAGGCCAACCCCAGCATCAACCCCAACGCCCTGTCTCCGGGCACGCGGCTGAAGATTCCGGCCCTGCCCGGCGAGGCGCCTCGCCCCGCCGCCGGAACCCCCGGGACCCCCGAGGGCACGATCGCCCGCTCCCCCAGCGGGCAGCGGGTGTACGTGGTGAAGGAGGGGGATGCGGGCTTCTGGGGCATCGCCGCCAAGCCCGAGGTCTACGGCGACGGGAGGCTCTGGGAGCGGATCAAGAACGCCAACCCGGACATCGACCCCACCTCGCTGAAGATCGGGACGCAGCTTGTCATCCCCCCGCCCCCCGGGGCGGACGCCGCGACGGGCGCCACGTCCGGGTCGACCCGGACGGACCGTTCCGCCATGGACGCATCGAATCCGTCGCCGACGGCCGTGGCGCCGACGGACACGGTCCCCGGCCGCTACATCGTCCAGGACGGTGACGCGGGCTTCTGGGGCATTGCCCGCAAGGTCTACGGGGATGGGGCCCTGTGGCCCGCGATCGAGAAGTCGAATCCCGGTGCGGACTCCAGCCGCTTGAAGGTCGGTCAGGTTCTTATCGTACCATCCAAGCTTGAGGCCCAGCGGCTGGCGGGCGTGCGGTCAGGAACGAGCACGAGCAGTGGCGGAAGCACTCCGACCCCGGTCCCGGTGGCGCCCCCGAGCGGGGGCGGCCTCGGGGGCGGGGGCTACTTTTGAGTAGGGGGCTCGCACGGAGGCCTGCTTCCGTTCGTCTCGCGCCGCTCCCTCCGCCCACGCCGGCGGTACGGCCTTGGTACGCGGTTCGCCAAGATCGGTCTCTCAGCATAGTCCGGAGAACACCATGCCCAACGTGACACCCTTCCGTATGTGGGTCCTGCTGTTGGTATCGCTGCTGCTCGTGGGGGGATGCGGGGACGAGAAGAAGAAGAAGGTCGCATCTGACACCGACGCCTCGGAGCTTCCGGAGGTGCCGCGGCACCTCCAGGGGACGGTCGCCGAGTTCGCCCGCCCCGCCAGCGGGGGCTACATGCCCGTCCAGGGCTACGGGCTGGTGATCGGCCTGGGCGACAAGGGCTCGCCCGAGGTCCCCGCCTCGCTCCGCCGCTACTTCGAGCAGGAACTCGCCCGCGCCGACTTCGGGTCGTGGGTCCACGAGACCGCCCACGTCTCCCCGCAGCGCGTCCTCCGCGACCGCGACACCGCCGTCGTCGAAGCCGCCGGGGCCATCCCCTACGGGGCCCCCAAGGGCACCCGGTTCGACATCCTCGTCTCCTGCGTCCCCCAGACCAGCACACTGTCGCTCGACGGGGGGTTCCTCATGCCCTGCGAGTTGCGCTTCACGTTCGGGGCGTCCGTCGAGCCCGGACGCGGCTCGCGCGCCTATGGCCACGCGGGCGGAGAACTCTTCGTCAACCCCTTCGTCGACCCCACCGACGCCAACGAGGTCATCAAGTTCCGCGAGGGCATCCTTATCGGCGGGGGGGAGGTGACGGAGGAGCGGCCGGTGAAGCTCATCCTCCGCGAGCCCGACTACGCCCTCGCCCGCTCCATCCGCGACCGCATCAACGAGCGGTTCCGCCTGGGGAACGAGCCCATCGCCAACGCCCGCTCCCGCGCCATCATCGACATCACCGTCCCCCCCCAGTGGCGGGCCGACTACGAGCACTTCATCGACCTCGTGCTGCACCTGCCGCTGCTGCGGCACCCGGGGGAGTGGGAGGCCCGCGGGCGCGAGCTGGTGGAGCAGTTCGAACTCCCCGGGGCCGCCCACCACGACATCGCCCTCACCCTCGAAGCCATGGGCCCCCAGGTGATCCCCCTGCTGCGCCCGCTCTACGCCTCCACCCACCCCGACGCCGCCTACCACGCCGCCCGCACGGGCCTGCGGCTCGGCGATGACGCGGGGGCGGGGGTGGTCGTACGCTTCGCGGGGATGCAGGATTCCCCGCTGCAGTTGCCCGCCATCCACGAACTGGCCCGCCACCGCAACGTCTTCACCGCCACCGACGTGCTGCACCGCCTGCTGGACGGGGACAACGCCCTCACCCGCATCGCCGCCTACGAGACCCTCGCCGCCCGCGGGGACGCCGAGCGGATCCAACGCCTCTCCGTCGGGGAAGCGTTCACCGTCGACCTCGTCCGCACCAGCGGGGCTCCCGTCATCTACGCCACCCAGTCCGAGCGCAGCCACCTCGTCGTTTTCGGGCACGACCTGAGCGTGGTCCGCCCCCTATTCTTCTGCGCCCCCGACGAACTGCTCACCGTCAACGCCCGCCCCGACGCCGAAACCATCACCGTCTACCGCAAGGTCCCCATCACCGGGAAGATGAGCGATGCGTTCTACATCGAGCCTAACGTCGGGACGCTCCTGCAGACGCTGGGCAACCGCCCGCTCCGCGACAAGACCGGCCGCATCCTGGGCCTGGGCCTCACTTACGGGCAGGTGATCCGCATGACCCACCTGCTGTGCGAAGGCGGGCATATTCCGGCCAAGTTCATCTTGCAGCCCCCGCCCGCACTGAAGAGAATCTACGAGGACGCGGCCACGGTGGAGCGGCCTGAGTTCACGAGCGAGTAATCGGTTCGCGAGCCCGCCCCCCGTGTCGCGAAGAACGCAAGACCGCCTCTAGGCGGTCCGTCCAACAGGAACCGCAGGTGGTTGCGCCACCCGCAAGCGGCGTGACCGGGCTTGCCCCGTGCAAGCCCGATCGCCGCTTGCGGGCGCCTTCCGCCTGCCCCTTCGCGCTACGGCAGCCTGTGGCGGGAGGGGGGCGCATGGGCCTGTGTGGATGGACGATGGGCCACGGACGGCGGAGGGACCTCGCGTGAAGGAAGACGCCGCACCATGAAGCTGAAAAAGCTGATCCTCGCCGGTTTCAAGAGCTTTGCGGACCGGACCGAGTTTGACTTCGCCGATGGCGTGAGCTGCATTGTCGGGCCCAATGGGTGCGGCAAGAGCAACGTGGTCGACGCCTTCAAGTGGGTCCTGGGCTCCCAGTCGCCCAAGAGCCTTCGCGGGACGGAGATGTCCGACGTCATCTTCAACGGCTGCTCCACCCGCCGCCCCGCCGGGATGGCCGAGGTTTCCCTCGTCTTCGACAACGCCGATGGGATGCTGTCGTTCGAGGTGGGGGGGGAGGGCCGCACCACCGACGAAGTCGCCGTCACCCGCCGCCTCTACCGCGACGGGAACAGCGAGTACCTCATCAACAAGCGCTCCGTCCGCCTCCGCGACCTCCGCGAGATGTTCATGGACACGGGCGTGGGCGTGGACGCCTACTCCCTCATCGAGCAGGGCCGCGTCGAGGTCTTCCTCCAGGCGTCCCAGGAGGACCGCCGCAACATCTTCGACGAGGCCGCCGGGATCTCCAAGTACAAGGCCCGCAAGAAGGAGGCCCTCCGCAAGCTCGAACGCGTCGAGCAGAACCTCCTCCGCCTCACCGACATCCTCGCCGAGGTCGAGAAACGCCTCCGCTCCATCAAGGTCCAGGCGGGCAAGGCCCGTAACTACCAGGAGCACTCCGAACGCCTCAAGACGCTCCGGTCCCTGCACTTCCTCGCCCAGTACCACACGCTGTCCCAGCAGCGGACCGCCCTCGAGCGCCAGGTCCACGCCGCCACCGACACGCTCTCGGCGATTCACGCCCAGATCGACCGCCTCGAATCCGCCCGCGCCGCCACCGAGGTCGAGGCCGTCGACCAGGAACGCGCCGAGCGCGAACTCCGCGGCCAGATCGCCTCCGTCGCCGGGCAGATCACCTCCCGCGAGGAGCGCATCGAGATGCTCCGCGCCCGCATCGAGGAACTGGGCGACCGCATCGTCGAATCCTCCCGCCGCGCCGAGGAACTCGAAGCCAAGGTCGAGACCGTCCAACGCGATGCCGCCGCCCGCGAGGGCGAACTGCAGGGCCTCGACGAGCAGATCCAGCAGCTCGCCTCCGCCCGCGACGGGGCCCGCGACGAGCACGCCGCCTCCCAGCAGGTCGTCGCCCAGCTCAACGACCGACTCGAGGACGAGAAGACCGGCACGATCGACCTGCTCCGCCGCACCTCGCAGCTCCACAACGAGATCCACTCCCACAAGGTCCGCGGGGAGTCCCTCCACGGGCAGCGGCAGCGCCTCACCGGGCGATCCGCCGAGGTCGCGTCCATGCTCGAGCGCATGGCCGCCGAGCACGGGCAGCTCTCCGCCAAGCTCTCCGACGTCCGCGCCGTCCTCGCCGACGCCACCCAACGCCTCGAGGACAACCGCGCCCAGCGCACGGCCGCCTCCGCCGACGAGCACCGCCTCCAGGACGAACTCCACTCCCGCCGCGAGAAACGCTCCGCCGCCCAGTCCCGCATGCAGGCCCTCCGCGAGATGCAGCAACGCCGCGAAGGGGTCGCCGACGGCGTCCGCCGCGTCCTGAACCCCAAGAACGGGCCCCGCATCGAGTGCATCCGCGGGATGCTGGGCGACTTCGTCGAGACCGACCTCGAACACGCCCGCCTCGTCGAAGCCGCCCTCGCCGGGATCGACCAGGCCCTCGTCGTCGACCGCCTCCAGGACCTCCAGGCCGCGGGCGAGGCGCTGAACAAGCTGCTCGGCAATGGGGGAGCGGTCGAGGTCTTCTGCCTCGACCGTCTCGGGCCCCTGTGCGAGGACTTCGACCCCGCCCAGCACCCCGTGCTCCTCCACCGCCTCGCCGACGCCGCCCGCGTCCCCGCCTTCCTCGCCCCCCTGATGTGGCGACTGCTGGGACGCACCTTCGCCATCGCCTCGCTCTCCGACGCCCCCCTCGCCGCCCGCCTCGCCCCCCGCGGATCCCGCTTCGTCACCCCCGAGGGCGACGTCGTCGAACCCGATGGCCGCGTGAGGCTCCACGCCGCCCAGAAGGCCGCGGGCATCATCACGCGGCGGAGCGAGCTGTCCGAACTGCAGGCGACCGTCGATGTCCTCAACGCCGAAATCGCCGACCGCGAGCAGCGGATGAAGTCCTGCCGCGACGAAATCCGCCACCTCGACGACCTGCAGCAGAAGTTCCGCACCGCCATCTACGAGGCCAACACCGAACGCGTCTCCACCGAGACCCGCCTCGAGCAGCTCCACGGGCGGATGGAGGGGCTCCGGCGGGAGCAGCCCGTGATCGCGGCCGACCTGCAGAAGATCGCTGCCGACATCGAATCCGCCGCGCAGGCCGAACACGCCGCCCGCACCAAGGCCCAGGAACTCGAACAGCTCTCCGTCGAGCGGCAGCGCGAGACCGAACGCCTCACCGCCGAGATCGCCCAGCACCGCCGGAAGCAGGACGAACTCGCCGCCCGGCTCAGCGACGCCAAGGTCGCCCTCGCCCAGACCGAACAGAAACGCGTCAGCCTCCGCGACGCCGCCGCCTCCCTCCGCCGCCAGGCCGAGCAGATGCTCCGCGACCGCGAGACCGCCCGTAGCGAGGTCGAACTCAACCGCCAACGCCGCACCGACGCCGAAACCGCCCTCACCACCGCCCGCGAGGAGATCGAGCAGCTCTTCATCGAGCAGCAGCGCCTCGAAGCCGACGCCGCCGAGATCGAGGAGACCCGCCGCGGCCTGCAGGAGAAGCTCGAACAGATCCGCGGGCAGCTCAACGAGAAGCGCACCGCCCAGGACGCTGCCGGCGGCGGGCTCAACGCCAGCAAGCTCCAACTGGGCGAGACCGAGGTCCGCGTCGAGTCCCTCATCGCCCGCGCCGCCGATGAGATGAACATGGACCTCAACGCCCTGTACCCCGAGTACCAGCACGACGAGGAGCGGGACTGGGCGGCCGTCGAGAGCGAGATCGCCGACCTGCGGGGCAAGATCGAACGCCTGGGCAACGTCAACCTCGACGCCATCGCCGAGCAGGACGAACTCGAGAAGCGCCGCACCTTCCTCGCCGAGCAGCTCGAGGACATCCGCAACTCGCAGAACCAGCTCAGCGACCTGATCCGGCGGATCAACCGCGAGTCCAAGGAGAAGTTCGTCGCCACCTTCGACGCCGTCCGCGCCAACTTCCAGGAGCTGTTCCGCAAGCTCTTCGGGGGCGGACGGGCGGACGTGTACCTGCTGGACCCCGAGGACGTGCTGGAGAGCGGCATCGAGGTCGTCGCACGCCCGCCCGGGAAGGAGACGCGGTCCATCTCGCTGCTCAGCGGCGGGGAGAAAACGATGACCGCCCTGGCGCTGCTGTTCAGCATCTTCCGCTCCCGCCCCAGCCCCGTCTGCCTCCTCGACGAGGTCGACGCCGCCCTCGACGAGGCCAACAACCAGCGCTTCAACCGCCTCATCCAGGAGTTCGTCGGCACCAGCCAGTTCCTCGTCATCACCCACGCCAAGCGGACCATGAGCATGGGCTCGGTCCTGTACGGCGTGACGATGCAGGAACCGGGCGTCAGCAAGCGCATCAGCGTCCGCTTCGAGGACTCGGGCGAGAACCTCGACCGCGAACTCGAACCCGTCGAAGCCTGAGGGTTCGGATCTAAGCGGTGATGAACGCAGATGGGGAGAGGCACTAGGGACTAGGGAATAGGGACTAGGGAATGGGGAAGAGGGACTGGGCGGAAGAGGGGAGGCGTTCACGCCTTCGGTGCTGTTTGTGAAGGCGTGAAGAAAAGGGTCCGTCGGGTTCCGAAGGCGGGAGAGGCAGAGGGAGCCTCGAAAATGGGGACGGGCTCCGCAGCGGCATGCTTCTCGCCGCGCAGGTGCCTGTCCCCATTTCCGAGGCCCGCGCGAGCCCGAAATCCGAATTCCCAAGTCCGACATTCACCTTTCGGGTTCCATAGGGTAGAAGTACGTGAAGCCTTTGATCGCCCAAGAGGCCTGGCCCTGCAGCAAAGGAGTCCGCCATGACCCACATCCGCTCCCTCGTCGCCCTGTGCATCCTCGGGATCGTGTCCTCGTTCGCCCTCGCCGTCGAGTCGCCCAAGGAGGAGAACTCCTGGAAACGCTGGCGGCCGAAGGAGTACCGCGAGACCTTCACCGCCGACGAGAAGGCCCGCCCGCACGTGCAGGCGCGGTCGTTCGACCTCCAGGAGTTCCCGTTCCTCGACGGGCAGTGGGAGGGCATCATCGTCGACAGCGACGGGGACGTGTGGTTCTCCGTCAGTTCGCACTCCGACACCCAGCCTGGGCACCTGTTCGTCTACAAGCGGGAGAAGGACAAGGTCTACCACCTCGCCGACCTCGGCCAGGCGTGCGGCGAAAAGCTCACCTTCGCCCCCCCGCAGGACAAGATCCACGCCCAGATGTTCCAGGAGGGCGAGTACATCCTCACCGGGACGTGCGAGGGCCACGCCATCTACAACAACCCCTACCAGGGCGGGTACTGGCTGCGGATCCACCGCGCGACGGGCGTGGTCGAGAACCTGGGCAAGTCCATCACCAATGACGGGCTGCTGTGCGTGAGCTACGACCCGCGGCGCAAGGTGCTCTACGGGCACACCAACCGCACGGGCGAACTCACCGTCTTCGACCCCGCCACCCGCCAGGAGCGCATCCTGGGCGTCCCGTGGCAGGACGTCATCGACCGCTGGAAGGCCAGCGACGACCCCAAGAAGCCCAAGGAGATCTGGCCGCGGGCCCTGACGCACATGATCACGAAGGATGGACGGGTCTTCGGCGTGAAGCCCCCGTGCCCGACCTTCTGGTGCTACGACCCCGAGACGGACAAGATCACCACCTTCCAGGCCGAGAACATGCCCCTGCCCGCCGAGATCGCCGCTCTGCCCAAGACCGCCGACGGGCTCAGCGAGAAGGACGCCAAGGCGCGGGCCAAGCTCCTCGATCAGTGGGAGAACAGCGCCTTCCACCTGCACTGGTGGGATGCGAAGGACCAGTGCTTCTACATCATCCGCAGCTTCGATCAGATGCTCTGCCGCTTCTACCCGCCCGCACGCGACGGGAAGCAGGCGGCGCGCGTGGAGCCCCTCCACGAGATGGGCGGGCGGGAGCGGCTGTGGGGCAATCGCCCCGGGGCGTGCGTGCTGGTCATGCATGGCCGCACGGTCTACTACACGCCCCACACCGGCTGGGGCGGGTACTCGTACCTGACGAGCTACGACGTGGACAAAAAGCAGTTCACCGACCACGGGCCCATCATCGTCGAGGGCGACCGCCGCGTCGCCGAAATCCACGCCTTGGACGTGGACAAGGACGGGAAACTCTACATGGTCGCCTTCGCCTACAACATCGAGAACGAGGACGCCGACCGCCCCTGGTCCATGCGCGGCAAGTGGACGTTCCACTCCCGCTTCGCCATCATTGATCCCGCGACCGCATGCGTTACGCCTTCGGCGGGGGAATAGGCACTAGGGACTAGGGACTAGGAGAGGCACTGACGCGTCTCGAGAAACCAGACGTGGAGGGTGCCACGGCTGCGCTGTTTGCAGCCGTGTCCCTGACCGACCGTCCATGCTTGAACGCGATGCGCGGGCGAACGGCCCTTCGCTCAGCCCGAAGGGCTTCCAGAGCCGTAGCCCAGGGCAAGGCCGCAGGCCGCCGCCCTGGGTAGGCAGCATCAGGAGTTTCGCCCTGAAAGGGCCCAAGAGCGCCGGGGCATTCTCTTGTGCCCTTTCAGGGCGGAACGACTCGATGTCCCGTACCCAGGGCGGCGCTTCCGGCTTCGCCAAGGCTACGCCGCGACGAGTCGCTCTGCCCTGGGCTATGCTCTGAAAGCCCTTGGGGCTTGCGGACTGCCGTTGTAGCTGGCCCGACCCTCGCTCCGCCCGGGCGAGTTGGGCGGGGGCGGAGAAGTTTCCCTCGGATCTCCATGCCGGGTGCCGTGGTTTGCGGAGCGCAGCGGAGCAACCACGTCAGACCGACGCTGACCGGAAATCACCTGGGATGCGTATTAGATACCTTTGCTCCCTGGGAGAAAGGTGTTCCGTCCGCTTCGCGGGCGGGGCGGGCGTTCCGCCCGCCGCTAAACGACGCGCAGGGATATACCTCCCGGTTCCCGGTTCCCGATTCCCGGTTCCTGGTTCCCGGTTCCTGGTTCCTGGGTCCCGGGTCCCGCTCCGTCTACGCCCGCCGGCGGCGGAGGAGGGCCGGGGTGGCGAGGAGGAGGGCGGTCAGTGTGAGCGGTTCGGGGACCTGCGTGAGGGTCACATTGTCCCACAGCCGCTCGTAGGTCTGCCCATTGGTCGAGCTGCTCTTGACGTCGCGGATCTGCACGACCGTCAGTCGGGGGTTCGTCCCGCTCTGGATGCTGTGCCCGGCGTAGCTGAGGTTGGAGATGTCCAGTGAGCCCGAGAACGTGCTCCACCCGTCGGTGCTGAGCCCGATCCCTACCCAACTGGTGTAGGCGATGTTGCTGTAGGTGCTCGCCCCCTCGTCCCAGGCGATGCGGACGACGTACTGCGCGTACTGGAACCGCGTCTCGGACGACACGTCGCGGTAGCGGGCCGAGAACAGGATCGGGTTCGACAGGTTCACCGGGAGCCCGGCCGAGATGGTGTAGAGCTTGTCGATGTACAGATTCCCGCCGGTGCCGGTGACCGCCTCGTGCAGGAACCACCCGCCGCTGTCTGCCACGGCAGACCCGACCGAACTGACGCGCGTCGCCGTATTGGCCGTCCAGCCCGCCGCCTGGCTCGCCGTCGCCCCGGCGGTCTCGAACCCGCCGTTGTTGACGGAACTGTCCATGAGGACGGCCGCGGGGGCCAGTGCGGGCATGGAGGCAGCGCAGAGAAGTGAGATCCAAACGTGCAGTGCCTTCATCTGCCTCTCCTTTTCGCACATCGCGAGCATCGAATGCACGCGTTTTGACAGAGATTGATTCTAGCACGAATCTTAGGAATTGGCAAGGACCGGTTCGGCGTCGGGTGCACGACCGTTCCTGCGTGCAACGTATGGTCTGGCCATTGGGGCCGGAGAGAGGGGGATGACGCAGATTTGTGAGATTGCACAGATTGGGAGTAAACCCAGCGTCCTCATCCTCGGGGCAACCTCCGATGGACACAATCTCATCTGTGTACTTCCATAAATCTGTGTAATCCCTTTCTCTCCCCTTCCTCTGGCCGGGCGCCACGGCGGGGTTCACTGCGCAGATATGGTCGTGCATCCTTCGGTGTCGGCCGCCCGTGAATTGACTGGAATGCGTCAGAGTTCAAACGGCCCGGACGCCTGGTAGCGGGAGGCGACATGCAGGGGCAGGCGGTGCTGGAGGATCTGCTCGTGGGTCTCCATCGCCAGGTCCGGGCAGTTGTTCTCCTCCGAGAGGTGGCCCAGGCAGGCCCAGCGGAGGCGTTCGCCGTGCTCGGCGAGGAGATGGGCGGCCTCGCAGTTGGAGAGGTGCCCGCCGTCCCCGCGGATCCGCCGCTGCAACCCCGGGGGGTAGGGGCCGGTGCGGAGCATCTCGGGGTCGTAGTTGCTCTCCAGCAGCACCCCGTCGAGCGTGCGGAGGACGTCCGCCAGCCCGTCGAACACGTGCCCCAGGTCCGTCAGCACGCCTGTGCGGTGCGTCCCGTCATCGAGGACGAAGGCCGCCCCGTCCACTCCGTCATGGGGCGTGGGGAGAGTCTCGATCCGCAGGTCGCCCACGCGGACGATCTCGCCCCGGCGAAACGTGCGGACGTCGTTGATCTGCCCCAGCTCGTACCGCCTCCGGGCGGCCGCCATCGTCCGCTCCGTCGCGTACACCGGCAGGCCGAACTTCCGCTGGAAGATCCCCGCGCTGCGGGCGTGGTCGGAGTGGTCGTGGGAGATGAGGACCCCGTCCACCGCGCGGATGTCGATGCGGTGCTCGGCGAGGCGCAACTGGGCCTGCTTGCCGCTGATCCCGGCGTCGATGAGCAGGCGCACCCCGCCCGCCTCCACGTACACGCAGTTGCCGTTGCTCCCGGATTGCAGGGGGATGACTCGCACGGGTCTATTGTAACGTATGGCGTGTGGTGAAGATGTTCGCGAAATGGCGATCGGCGACCAGCTATCAGCTATCAGCTTTCAGCCAATAGCGGATGCCTGTGGGGTGCGGAGGATATGGCGCGAAGCGTGGAGCGACGTGATGGAAGCGGCGGCCTTGCAGCCACATGTTCTTGCGTACCCCCCGCACCTTCGCTCCGTAGGGCCGCCAACGCCCCCCCCCGACGCAGTCCGGGGGCGTTGGGGACTGTCGTTGGAGCCGCTCGCGCAATATCCTCCACGGAGTGCAGTTGCTGCGCTTCGCTCCGCAAGCCACCGCCCCCAGCCAACTGACGACCCAAAGCTGAAAGCTGAAAGCTGAAAGCTGATAGCTGATAGCGCCGCCCTTTTATACTTCCGGCGGAAGCGTGTTTCTCGCACAATACGCCTCAAGGAGCAACGAAACCATGCGGGTGGCTTTTTTCGGCAGCGGGGTCTTCGCCGTTCCGTCCCTTCGGGCGGTGGCGGCGTCGCGCCATGAGGTGGTGAGCGTCGTCACGCAGCCCGCCCGGCCGGCGGGGCGGGGGGGGCACATGCGCCACACGCCCATCGCCGAAACCGCCCGCGAACTGGGCCTGGAAGCGGTCGAGTGCGCCAACGTCAACGAGGGGCCCTTCATCGAGTCCCTCGCGGGACTGGCCATCGACGTCATCGCCGTCGCCGACTTCGGGCAGTTCGTCCGCGGGCCCTGCCGCGAGGTCGCCCGCCTCGACGCCATCAACCTCCACGGGTCGCTCCTGCCCGAGCTTCGCGGCGCGGCCCCCATCAACTGGGCCATCCTCCGCGGGTTCACCCACACCGGGGTCACCACCTTCTCCCTCGTCGACCGCGTCGACGCCGGGGATATGTACCTCCAGGCCGCCACCGACCTCTCCCCCCAGCAGACCGCCGCCGAACTCCGCATCGTCCTGGCCGAACTCGGGGGAGCGCTCGTGGTCCGCACGCTCGACGCTCTGGAGGACGGCTCGGCTGTGCGGGTGCCGCAGGACGAGACGCAGGTCACCAAGGCCCCCCGGCTGACGAAGGACGACGGGCGGATCGACTGGTCCGCCCCCGCCCCCGAGATTCGCAACCGCATCCACGGCACGTGGGACTGGCCCGGGGCGCACACCCGCCTGCGCCGCGCCGCCGGTAAGGACGTGGACGTCCTGCTCGCCCGCGCCGCCGTCGAACTCGGTCCGCCCGAGGGCGCGCCCGGGACCGTCTGCGCGGACGGGGCGGTGACGGCAGGGGGGAACCGCGTGCGGATCCTCGAGATCCAGCCGGCCGGCAAGCGGCTCATGCCGTGGGCGGACTTCATGAACGGGTATCGTGTGGCGGGGGGGGATCGCTTCGAAGCGGTATAGAGGAGAAGGATGACAGAGGCTTTTCAGAATGCACGGGACCTCGCGGTGCACGCGCTGCGGGACTGGAACGGGAACGTCTCGGGGCGGCTGGACGAACTGCTGGACCGGGGGCAGTGGTCCGCCCCCGACCGCGCGCTCGCCCGCGAGCTGGCCTTGGGCGTGGTGCGGCGACGGGCGACGCTGCAGGCGGTCCTGCGCGCGTTCCTCAAGGACCCCGCCCGCCGTCTGCCCGCCCCCCTCGACGAGGTCCTCCAGGTCGCCGTCTACCAGCTCCTGTTCCTCGAACGCGTCCCCAACTTCGCCATCGTCAACGAAGCCGTCGAGCAGACCACCCGCTTCCATCACCGCCGCCAGAGCGGACTCGTCAACGGAGTGCTCCGCAACCTCGCCCGCGAGATGGGCGAGCCCGCCAACCTCTCGCCC
Source organism: Phycisphaerae bacterium (assembly GCA_041687095.1). Taxonomy (GTDB): domain Bacteria; phylum Planctomycetota; class Phycisphaerae; order SM23-33; family SM23-33; genus JAWLCQ01. The sequence goes on from JAWLCQ010000010.1 coordinate 55,973, forward strand.
ACCGAGTTCCCCCGCAACGCCGTCCCCCTCTCCCGCACCACCTGGCGCCCGATCGGGCGGGAGATCCTCCCCGACCCCAACGCCCAACCCGGTCCCTACCTCGCCGACGCCTTCTCCCTCCCCCAGGTCCTCGCCGACCGCTGGGCCATCCGCTTCGGGCTCGCCAAGGCCGCCGACATCGCCGCCCACTCCGCCGCCCGTCCGCCCCTCATCCTCCGCGTCAACCTCCTCCGCTCCGATCCCCCCGCCGTCCTCCGCTCCCTCGCCGACGACCACGTCCAAGCCGTCCTCCACGCCAACGGCCGTTCGCTCGTCGTCCGCGACTGGGTGAACGTCCGCGAACTCCGCGCGTTCCGCGAGGGGCTCGTGCAGCCGCAGGACCCGACGGCGACCTCCGTCGTCGACGCCGCCCGCCCCGCCCCCGACAGCCGGGTGCTGGACTTCTGCGCGGCCCCGGGCACGAAGACCACCCACCTCGCCGAAGCCATGGCCAACCGCGGGGAGATCCTCGCCGTCGACGTCTCCCCGGACAAGATCGCCCGCATCGAGTCCGGGGCCCAGCGCATGGGGGCCACCATCGTCCGCGCCCTGCTCGCCGAGCAGGTGGGGGGGCTGGACCCGCAGAGTTTCGATCTGGCCCTGGCGGATGTGCCTTGCAGCAACACCGGCGTCCTCGCCCGCCGCTGCGAGGCCCGCTGGCGGTTCAGCCCCTCGACCCTGGGCGGGATCGTCCGCGACCAGCGGACGCTGCTGCTGCTGGCAAGCTCGTTCGTGCGGAAGGGGGGCAGGCTGATCTACAGCACCTGCTCCATCGAGCCCGAGGAGTGCGACGGGGTGGTGCGAGCGGTCCTGCGGAGCGGGGCGAAGCTCTCGCTCGAACGCGAACACTACACCCTCCCCAGCGGGGCCGACGACCCGACCCGATGGTGCGATGGCGGGTACTATGCTATACTCCGCGTGGAGTAGGGGGGGAGGCGCTAGGGACTAGGGACTAGGGACTAGGGGGGACCAGGCACTAGGAACCAGGAACCGGGAACCAGGAGCCGGGAACCAGGAGCCGGGAACCAGGAGCCGGGAGCCGGGAACCGGGCTTGCCGCGTCGTAGCCGCAGGCGAAGACGGGAACCCCTCTCCCCTG
>JAWLCQ010000011.1:0-53229 GCA_041687095.1 Phycisphaerae bacterium
CCGCTGGCGACGATCACGTCGGCGATGCGGAGCTACCTGACCACTGGTGAACTGCCGCCGCTACCGGTAGACTCCGTTGCAGATGGGTGAAGTCTTACCGACCAAGATGCAAAATCTTGTGAACTGCTGGGCTATTGTCACAGCGTCCCTACCGGGACGCACGGAGACGCGTCCCTGCCGGGACGCCTGGAGACCGGTCCCTGCCGCCCCGCGAGGTCCGAGGTGTGTAGAACAACGAGCCAGCGCGCACGGTCCGCGCATCGTCCGCCCCCGTTGGCGATCCCGTAGTAAGGGAGCCGACTTACCACCGACGCAGGGTCGGTGGGGAGCGGGAGGAAGACGGGAATCGCAGGGCGCCGCCGCGGTAGTCAATAGCCGCTTACCACCGACGCGGGGTCGGTGGGGAGAGGGAGCCCCAGACGCGCCTGCGTTCCGACAGACTTCTGCTCTTCCGCACCTTCGCGGCGGTTTGCGAAGGTGGAGACAGTTACGGAACGGGAGGCCGGGACCGGCTCACCTCCGGAGGTACGCCAGGGCCTCGGGCAGGGGGATGTTATTGCCGAAGTTGTCCTCCCCGTACCCGCACTCGGCGAGGAGGCGGATGTCGGACAGGACCCGGGCGTCCCCGATGAACGTCACCCCCAGGTCGATGCGGATGTCGATCTTGCCCGTCGCCTGCAGGCGGGCGATCTCGTCGGTCAGCGCCTGCAGCGTCGTGCCCCCGTTGGGCTTGAGGTCGGGGTCCAGCGGGAGGGGCTGCTCGTAGATGATGAGCTTGCCCTGCTCGGCCATGGAGAGCACGACCTGGTGGACGAGCCCGGCGAGCCCGTCGGCGTGGACGGGGTCGTGCAGGCAGGGCTGGGAGGCGATCTGCTCGGCGAGCCAGTTGCGCTTGCGGGCGTTGATCTTCTCGTTCGCCCGGAAGATCTCGAAGGGCGAGGACGCGTCGTACTGCTGCCCGTCGAGGATCATCGTCACGTTCGAGCCGTAGTGGCTCACGACCTTGGCCACCAGCGTCGAGGGCCGCACGTGGAACCCGCGGTACCGCGGGGCGGGGACCTCGATGCGGCCGACCTGGGCGTAGCGGCGGATCATCTCCTGGCACAGCCCCTGGGCGCAGGAGAGGAAGTGCGACGCGTAGGCGATCGAGTACTCCATCAGCGTCCGCAGCATGTCGTCCAGGGGCACGAGCTGCCGGCCGCTGTTGAGTTCGGCCGCCGGGCACCCCGCCAGGTGCCGCTCGTAGTGGTGCGCGAAGGCGAGCCCCGTATCCAGCAGGTGGTAGATCACGCTGATGTGCCCGCGGAGGACCGACAGGTCCGGGTCCAGCGTCTCGGTCTCGGTATCCAGCACGTGGGTGTCGTAGAGCGACTGGAGGTTGTGGAACCGCTGCTGGAGGTGGCGGAGCGACTCCTCGCTGATGGGGTCGGGGATGCAGTCGGCGTAGTTGTCGGGCCCGACCTTGCCCGGGGCGTGGAGGAGCTTGGCCTCGGAGGCGAGGTTGAGGAACTCCGTCGCCAGGCACGTCACCGTCTCCCCGACGTCCTCGACCTTCCGCGTGCCCCGGTCGTGCGGGAGGCGGCCCGGGGGGAGGGACTCGACGAAGTTCGCCTCCCCGTACCAGTGCGGGGCGTCGGGGATGCCCTGGCGGCGGGCCTCCTCCATCACCCGCCGCACCGCCTCGGTGAGCACGCGGACGGCGAAGCGAAGGGCCCGCTCCGTGTCGCCCGGGAAGTCCCCCCCGATCACCAGCAGCCGGTACGCCGGCAAGGCGTGCAGGACGTGCAGCAGGACGTACGTGACGTTGGCGAACAGCTTGACGGCCGCCACGAGGCAGCGAAAGGGATACCACGTGCGGTTGGTGCGGGCGCGGTAGGCGTCGAGGAGTTCCTCGATCTGCGAGGCCTGGCTGAGCAGCTCGGCGACGAGGGGGCGGGTGAGGGCCCCGCGGGGATCGTCCCGCGACAGCAGGTACGCCCCCATCGCGCGGAGCGGGGCCGTCCGCGCGGCCATCAGGTCGCGGAACACCTCCGGGGCGATGATGTCGGGCAGGGGCGCGGCCAGGCCGGTCCCGTGCGTCGCCTCTGGGGCCATGTGCGCTCTCCGCGGCCCGTCCGGCCGCCACGACGCGTCCCTCGGCGCGCAGTCCCCGCGCGCCGGTACATCCTATCTGTCGGCAGGTTCAAGACCAAACATGAGCCCGAGGACTTTCCGCCGAGCCCGGCCTTTCCCCGGCGGGCCCCTACAATAGGGACAGGCCCTTGGCACTACAGCGAAAGATGTGAACTGGTTGACTGGTTAACTGGTGACTGGGACAGTAGTTTGCATGGGCTGCCCGCCTGGGACTACCGGAGAGGTTCATCTGGTTGCACGCCGTTGCCAGTTAACCAGTGAACCAGTTAACCAGTCAACCAGTCAACCAAGCTTCGTTGTAGTGTTAGCGGGTGCCACGGGCCCGCAGGAGCGGCGCCCGGCTGGACGCGCCCCGCCGCGGCGGGGCGGGAGGACGGAATGGCGGGAGACCGGGACACGGAGTTCGCCTCGGCCGAGCGGTCGGACGAGCAGGCCCTCTACGACCAGATCACGCTGCTGGAGAGCGTCGAGTGGGTCCGCCCGCTCTACGACGCCGTCAACGACCTCGTCGTGATCCTCAACGCCCAGCGGCAGATCGTCTTCTTCAACCAGAGCTTCGCCCGCTTCCTGGGGGACCGAGACGCCTCGGACCTGTTGGGCCTCCGCCCCGGGGAAGCCCTCCGCTGCGCCCGCGCCGCCTGCCCCGAGGCCCACGGCTGCGGGACCACCCGCTTCTGCTCCGCCTGCGGCGCTGTCCAGGCCATCCTCGCCTCCCAGCACGGGCGCCCCGACCGCCGCGAGTGCCGCATCCTCCTGCAGGACGGGTCCGCCCTGGACCTGCTGGTCAAGGCCACCCCGCTGTCGCTCAACGGGGAGACCTACGTCGTCTGCGCCCTCACCGACATCAGCCCCGAGCAACGCCCCCGCCCCCTCGCCCTCCGCTCCGTCGAGTTCCTCCAGGACCTCCTGGACGGATACCGCCACTACGAGGCCGTCTCCACCGGGGCGCTCCGCCTGGACCCCGCGGTGCAGGACGTGCCCTTCGAGGGCGACGGGCAGGGGCTGCGGCGGGTCCTGGGCGCCGTGCTCCAAAGCGCCCTGGAGGCCTGCCCCTTCGGGGGCGTGGTCACCGTCGGCTGTGAGCCCGACGGGCAGTCCGTCCTCTTCCGCGTGCACAACCCCGGGGTCATGCCCCACGACGCGCAGCAGCAGATCTTCCAGCGCTCCTTCCCCACCCAGGGCCCCGGGCGCGGGCTGGGCACGTACAGCATGAAGCTCCTCATCGAACGCGACCTCGGGGGGCAGATCGACTTCACCACCTCCAAGGACCACGGGACGACCTTCACCCTCCGCTGCCCGCTGAAGGCGTGAGCGCGCATCGGGCCTCTGAGGAATGGGCCGCGGAGACGCGGAGACGCGGAGACGCAGAGACGAGAGGGTTCTCAGGACTGCGCCTCAGGCGTCACTGACGTTTTGTAACCGTTCACGCCTTCGCAGACAGCAGCGAGGGCGTGAAGAGAAGAAGCAGCCCCGAAGAAAGGGATTTCGCAGATTATGAGATTGCGCAGATTACGGAGAAGGAGAACATCGCTCTTCTCTTTCTTCTGCGGAATCCTGAAATCTGCGTAATCCCCTTCTCTCCGGCTGTTTCTTCAGGCTCCTGTCGCCGCGTGCATAGGCGTGAACGGTTACGACGTTCTGATGTCGTTCCGAATCCCCAGATCCTGAATCCCTCCCCCTCTGCGTCTCCGCGTCTCTGCGGCCCATCGCGCGCCGTCCCCGCCGCGCAAAGCGCCGCGCGCAGAGACTGTTTCCGAAACCCGATTCCACCGCAAAGAACGCGAAGATCGCAAAGGCAACCGGACGTAAGCAGAGGGGATTCCACTCCCTCTTTGCGGTCTTTGCGACCTTTGCGGTTATCTTTGAAACAGTCTCATAGCATTCCCCAGGAACCACCGTCCTTCAGACCCTCCGGGGGTGCATCATGGAACGCTGGATCGTAGCCGCGTGCGGGTTGGCCGCGTGGGCGCTGCTGTGCTCGTGCAGCGGGGCGCAGGACGAGTACCGCAAGGGCGAGGAGCTGCTCGAGGGCGTGCGGGAGGGGCACAGCCTGCCCCCGCGGATCGTGGAGGCCACGCCCGAGCGGATCGCGCAGCTCCGCGTGCCCGAGGGCTTCCGCGTGAACGTCTTCGCCACCGGGCTGGGCAAGCCCCGCATCCTCACCGTCGGGCCCAACGGGTCCGTCTACGTCACCCGCCGCGAATCGGGCTCCGTCCTCGCCCTGCGGGACACCGACGGAGACGGGCGGGCGGACGAGCGGACCGAGGTCGTCCCGGACCTGCCGCGGGTGCACGGGATCGCCATCCACGACGGGAACGTCTACCTCGCGACCGTTCGCGAGGTGTACGTCGCCCCGTGGAACGACGGGAAGGTCGGGAAACCCAAGGCCATCCTCAAGGACCTGCCCCCGGGCGGAAACCACCCCAACCGCACCCTCGCCATCGGGCCCGACGGGATGCTCTACGTCACCGTCGGCAGCACGTGCAACTGCTGCGTCGAGGAGCACGCGTGGTCGGCGACGATCCTGCGGGCGAAACCCGACGGGTCCGACGTGCGGGTCTTCGCCAAGGGGCTGCGGAACACCATCGGCTTCGGCTGGGAGCCGCGGACCGGCGAACTGTACGGGATGGACCACGGGACGGACTGGCTCGGCGACGACGAGCCGCCCGAGGAACTCAACCTCCTCCGCGAGGGCCGCGACTACGGCTGGCCGTTCGTCCACGGATACCGCAAGACGATCCCGCTCAAGACCCACCCCGCCGTCGGGGACCTCTCGGAGTACGCGAAGACCACCACGCCCCCGGTGGGGACGTACACGGCGCACGCGGCCCCGATCCAGATGGCGTTCTACACCGGCGAGTCGTTCCCCGAGGAGTACCGCGGGGACGCCTTCGTGGCCATGCACGGGTCTTGGAACCGCAAACCGCCCAGCGGGTACGAGGTCGTCCGCATCGACTTCCGCGACGGCAAGCCCGCGGAGTTCCTCCCCTTCCTGACGGGCTTCCGCGTGGGCGAGGACGACCCGGACGCCCGCCCCACCGCCTTCGCCCGCCCCGCTGGAATCGCCATCGCCCCCGACGGGGCCCTCCTCGTCAGCGACGACGCCAACGGCGCGATCTACCGCGTGGCGTACGTGGGGGCGGAAGGCACTAGGGAATAGGGAATAGGCAATAGGCGGGGGGGGGAGGCACCAGGGACTGGAGACCGGGCAGTAGGCGGAACCGGGAACCGTCAGGGACTGTCCCGGTCTTTCCGTCCGCGGAAAACCGAGACTGTCCCTAACGCCGGAAGTCCTGTCAGCCTGTCCATCCTGTCCATGAAGTCCATGGAGTCCATGCTGGCCGTAGCGGCCAATGGACAGGATGGACAGAATGGACGGTATGGACTCTATGGACAGCGGGACGCGTCCTGCGAGCACTCTCACCTCTAACCTCTCACCTCTAACCTTCTGCTCCCGATCCTCTCCCCCCTAGTGCCTAGTCCCTAGTCCCTAGTGCCTCCCCCCAGTGCCTTCCTCCCGCCTCTTGCTGTCCGCCCGCCCATCCGGTATCTCTAGGGGCTGGACCGCCCCAACCGGAGGAGCCCATGATTCTGGATCGCCATCCCGAGAACCCCATCGTCGTCCCGGGCCTGTACCCGTGGCGGAAGTGCATCACGTTCAACCCCGCCGTCGAGGTCGCCGACGACGGGACCTTCTACATGCTCGAACGCGCGTGCAGCGGGCTGGCCCCCATGGACAGCTCCATCGGCCTGCTGCGGAGCGACGACGGGGTGCACTTCACGCACGTCTCCGACCAGCCCGTCTGGACGGGCGCCATGCTGGGCTACCCGCAGGGCAACGTGCAGGACCCCCGCCTGGTGCGGCTGGACGGGCGGTGGGTGATGGTCTACGTCTTCGACCAGGACTCCCCGCACTGCCACCCCACCGGGGGCGTGCCCGGGTACTCGCACCCCAACCTCGACCACGTCGCCATGGGCGAGGAGCAGTTCCTCAAGACCGTCGCCGCCCGCTCCGGCCTTGCCGTCAGCGACGACCTGGTCCACTGGGAGCACCTGGCGTGGATCGGGCCCGAGGGGCTCGACGACCGCGACAACATCCCGTTCCCCGAGAAGATCCAGGGCCGCTACGCCATGCTCCGCCGCCCCCAGGGCATCGGCGGCAAGACGTTCGGGGCCGTGAAGCCCTCGATCTGGATCAGCTACAGCGACGACCTGACGGAGTGGTCCGACCCCCAGCTCGTCGCCTCCCCCGCCTTCGAGTGGGAGGGCGCGAAGATCGGCGGGTCCGCCCCCCCGCTCCGCACCGAGGCGGGGTGGCTGGTGAGCTACCACGGGGTGGACCGCACGACGGCGTACTGCGTGGGGTTTTTGCTGCTGGACCTCGACAACCCCACCCGCGTCCTCGCCCGCACCCGCCAGCCCGTCATGCGGCCGGAGAAGTACTACGAGCGCTTCGGGGTCGTGATCCCCAACGTCATCTTCCCCTGCGCCAACGTGGTCCGCGACGGGTTGCTGTACATCTACTACGGCTGCTGCGACACCGCCATCTGCCTCGCCACCTGCCGCCTGGACGACCTCCTGGACGACCTGAGCAAGCAGCCGGTGGAGTAGGAGACGGTTTCAGGAACCACCGCAAAGGTCGCAAAGACCGCAAAGAGGGAATGGGATTGCCTTCGTGCAGACCCCATCTCCTTTGCGATCTTCGCGTTCCTTGCGGTGGAATCCCGTCTTGAAACCGTCTCCGACCCCTCCCCGCGGGGAGAGGTGCCCGCAGCGCAGCGGAGGGCGGTGAGGGGGCCCCGGGGAAAAGGCAGCGGCGCGGCGGCACGGGAAGCGAACACAACCGCAACGCCCCCCGACTGCGTCGGGGGGGTGACGTCATACAAGCGAGCGACCTTTTTTCTCATCCCGGGTCACCCCCCGGACGCAGTCCGGGGGCGTTGGTGCGTATACCAGTTGTTCCGAATGGAGATTCGGGCAGAGTTTCATGACACCTGAACTTGAGGGGCTTACAAATGGCAACGACTGCGATGGCTTCGGTGGCTCACAGGGCGTGTTCGAATCAACTGCTGCTGCTGGTTCCGACAAAGGACTCGGCGATGGCGATGCAGTGCGTTGAGCACATCCTGAAGAAGGAGGGGTACGCGAAGGAAAAGTCCACACCCGGCAGCGCGCTGTTCGGGCGCGGCAGCAAAGCCGCCCGCCTCCTCGCCGGGGGCCTGAGCGGCCGCCAGGAGTTCCGCCTGACCTCCACCGCCGAGGGCGAGCTGACGCTCCTGTCGCTGCAGGCGACGGCCTGGGTGATGATCGGGGGCGCCATGGCCATCGCCAAGATGCGCAAGGAGCTTGCCCGACTGGGAGAACTGATCCTGAGCAAGCTTGGACGGGGCGATGCCCCCGAGAGCCTGCCCCCCGACGCCCTCGGCCGCTTCGCCCCCCTCTTCACCGGACGAGAACCCGGCAGCAAGCATGGGTATCAGGCGCTGATCATCGCCGTGATGCTCGCCCTCGGGTTCGGGAGCCTGATCCTGATCCGGATGCTGCGTGGCGAGTGACGCACGCCCGGGCCGCAGTTCACACAGAACGCTGGTCCGGAACAGACACTGAGGCGGCAGGGCGGTTCCGATGGAGGCTTCCATGGAACCGGGGGAGGTGGTAGGCTTTTCTGCATGGGCTTTTCAGTCGTCAGCATGTTCTGCGGATGCGGCGGTATGGACCTCGGGTTCAGGGAACTGGGGTACGACATCCGCTATGCCTGCGACAACGACCCCGCATGCGTGGACGTCTATCGGAGGAATCTGGGCGCGTCCGTTCGCCTTCGCGACGTTACGACCGCGGGGTTTCGCCAGGATGTTGAATCCCTGGGGTCGGCAGACATCGTGCTGGGCGGGTTCCCCTGCCAAGGCTTCTCCAAGGCAGGCCCGAAGAACGAGAACGATCCCAGGAATCTCCTGTATCGGGAGATGAAGTTCGCGGTGGAGTCCCTCCGGCCCAGGGCGTTTCTGGCGGAGAACGTGGACGGGATGAGGCAGAACTTCGGGGGGCGATACGTCGAGCGAATCGAACGCGACTTCGGGGGCCTTGGGTATCGCGTGGAGCACCGGATCCTCGATGCTCTCTCCTACGGCCTTGCCCAGCACCGGCGCAGGATGTTCTTCGTGGGCGTCTCCGAGGATCTCCCTCCCTTCGAGTGGCCTGCGCCGACCCACCAGGCCAAGGAGCGGAACGGGGAGTTCAGGACCGCGGACTTCCCCTCGCTCTGGAGCCATGCGGCGGGCTGCCCGGCACGGAGGCAACGGATGCTCACAATCCGCGACGCCATCGGGGACCTTTTGGACCTGGGCCCCGGCATACCCGACCACGCCGTCACGAACAACTGGCCTCGCAAGTATGAAGCGGTCTTCCGGGCCGTCGGGCCGGGGCAGAAGCTCTGCAATGTCCGGCATGCCGAATCCTCGGTGTACACCTGGGACGTCCCGGAGGCGTTCGGGCCTGTCAGCGAACGCGAGCGGCGGATCCTGGAAACGATCGCCCGGCACCGCCGCCTGAAGCAGTACGGAAGCATCCCCAACGGCAATCCCCTCCCCTGCGAGGAGATCGAGAGGCTCTCCGGGTTGCGCGGGGCCTCGGCGGACCTGGCGGACCTGGAGCGGCGGAACTACGTCAAGGCCGTGAACGGCAAGTTCGACCTCAAGGGGGCCATGTTCTGCTCCGGGCTCTTCAAGCGCCCCCGGTGGGACGAGCCCTCGCCGACCATCCTGACGGTGCATCACAGCCCCCGGTATTTCCTGCACCCACTGAAGGATCGTCCGTTCTCCCTGCGCGAGTGCGCGCGGCTCCAGGGGTTTCCCGACACCTTCCGCTTCACGGAAGGCGGAGCCCGCGCGGGCCTCGTCGACGGCTACCGCATGGTCGGCAATGCCGTCCCTCCGCCGATGGCCCGGGCCTTCGCCAGGAATCTCCTGCGATGCCTCCAACACGCCGACACGGCCATACGAAAGGTGGGGACATGAAGCTCCCCCCGGCGCCCAAGCTTGACATCGCGCAACAGATTGAGGAGTTCGACATCTGGATCACGCCCTCCCTCGGGGAGATTCGCGACTCGGACCGCTTCGAGGCCGAGTTGGACCGGATCGCGGAGCTGTTTGACGCACTTGCGGAACGCACGCGATGCTTCGGGCGCCGCGGGGTCTGCACTGCGGCCGCCGTGGCCGAGGCGGTTTTCGAACTGGCAGGGGACAAGAGCCCGGCAGACGCATTTGCCGTACTCCATTCGGCCGCCGCACTGCTCTTCCTTGCCACCGGCAAGAGCGACAACAACGCGAAGTGCCAGTTCCCGTTGCATCTGCGCGACGTGGCCCACCGATCCGTGCTGCCGGCCCTCCGGAAGGTGAGGGGGAAACCAACGCTGACCAGCCAGAAGCTGCCTCGGACGCTCAAGGCGGACAAGTACATGCTGCTGGCCGCATCGCTGGCGGACTACCCGGAAGAGCAGCTCCGGCTGCTGCGCGACTTCGCGTCCTTTGTGCTCTCCGACGATCGCTACGTGTCGCAGCTCTGGAGCATCGGGCACAGCTACGTGATGCTCAAGCCCATGGGCAAGTCCAGGGATCTGCTAACGCCGCTTGTCATGTTCCAGGTTCGCGGGTCCGTTACCGCTTCCGGAGGGCATGCACCGGAGCAGCTTCTCCGCCAACGGTTCGACGAGTGGGGCATGGTCCCGGGCGTCGACTTCAACCTGCGCGACGTTGTCATCGACAAGGAGATCCATGAGCAGGATGGGCGCTCCGACCCCCGCGCACCGCTGCCCCTGGACGAGTCGGATCGCCAGTCCAAGACCCGGGCATACGATTTCGTTCTCCCATACAGAACGCCGTCGTGGGAGCGGACCATCTTCGTCCAGTGCCAGTTCTACGCCGGGGACTCCGGGAGCGTGTCCCACAAGAACCTGGATCAAACGGACACGTCTCGCCGCAAGGTCGAGGGAATGCATACGAAGCCCGCATTCGTGGAATACGTGGACGGGGCCGGCTACTTCGCGTCGTTGAACGGCGACCTCAAGAAGCTGCTGCAGAAGCCGTCCACCGCAGACTTCTTCCAAGTGAGGTCCGCCCCCGTCCGGCTGCGCCGAATCCTCCAGCAGATCGGTTTCGTCACCCCTCTGGAACTGGAGCATGCCGTGGAGCTGTCGGACGGGACGAAGGCCCAGGTCGCGAGAGCGTTGCGCCGTCAGGGATATGCGCGAACCGAGATCGACCGCGCCGTGTCGGCCGCCGTTGAACGCGGGCAGTTGCTGGAGGCCGCCGGCTCTCTGGCAATCGTGGAGCAGAGGCGCGAGGTCGTGCGGCGATATCTTCTTCTCGATACAGTCGCCTGCGCCGGCCGAACGCTGAACGCGGACGACCGGCGCGGCTTCCTGCTCGTGCCGGGCTATGGGGCGTTCCATGGCATGAGGATGGCGGATGCTGTTGCGAAGGCCTCTGCCGCTTCCGCCGCGACAAAGGCCGACTGGTCGGACTCGTCCGTGCTGATGCGCGATATCGAATGGCTTGTCACGAGTGGCTTCATGATGACGAGCTGAGAGCAAGGGCGCAGGAGCCCAGGCGCAGGAAAAAAGGGACGAACAAGCGGGGCGGTTCCGCATTTCCCCATGCAGCGGGAACCGGAGATGAGTGACCGTCCCGCATTTCCCCGCCCCCCCCGGAACAGAGGGTCGAGACAGAGCAGATTCGAACCTCATACGAGGGGCATCATCCGGGGAAGCTATGAACGAAGGTATCCTCTTGACAGATGTTAGGACTCTGTTAGGATAACGGGCATGCTGATTGTCCCAGGAGCATCGCGAGAGGAACACCGCCAGGATTTGGCTCAGCAACTGTGCCAGCCTCGGGTTCCGGTGCATCTGGTCATCCAGAAGTCGCGGCTGGTATTGAAGTCGCAGCCTTGGCCCGAATGGGCGCGGCATATCCGGGGGGAGCGGCTGTGGTGATCTTGGAACGCCGGAAACGAAAAGGGCCGATTCTCACGCCCTCCTCACTGCCGTGCCTCGGCAGCATGCCCACGATCAACATCACCGAAGGCTGCGCACACGACTGCGTCTACTGCTATGCCCAAGGCTACTCGACTTTCCCGGGCGCGGGGCGTGTTATGCTGGGCGAGAACATCCACCAACTCGTTGCCGATGAGTTACGGCGCAAGCGCAAGCTACCTCGGCGGGTCTTTTTCAGCACATCCAGCGATGCCTTCCAGCCGGTGCCGGAAGTCCTGGAAGTGACCTATCAGACCATGTCCGCCCTGTTGGAATGCAAGATTGAAGTGGCATTCCTGACCAAAGGCGCGATTGACGAACGTTTTCTCGACTTGTTTTCCAGGTCACCGGGGCGGGTATTTGCCCAGATCGGCATCACTACGTTGGACGACCATCTCTGGCGAGTCTTTGAGCCTGGCGCGGCGTCGCCTGCGCGGAGGCTCAAGAACATTGAACGCTTAGCCGAAATCGGAGTGGCTGCCAAAGCTCGGCTGGACCCGTTGCTGCCAGGACTGACAGACACGCACGAGAGTCTCTCGTCGCTGTTGACGGAGTTGCGGCGGCGACAGGTGCGGGGCATTGCGGCCAGCTATCTGTTCTTGAGGCCGGCGTTTGCGGGACGAGTGTTTGAGCAACTGCGGCAAGTGACAGCCGAGGCCTGTTCAGTTCGCGCGTGGCCCAGGCACCGTTGTGCCGATGGAGTGGGCTCTGGGCAGATGATCGACTTGGCAGAGCGGCAGCAGCGGTTTCAACGGATTGGCGCCCTGGCCGCGGAACAGGGCATCGACATGTATGTCTGCACGTGCATGAACCCCGACCTGAACTCCGGAGGGAACTGCCAGATTGCCGGCCCTCCGCTATGTGCTGTGCCGGCTGTGGACTCGCCGCTCTTCGCTTTTACGGACAAGTAGGGCGCGCAAGCGGCGGAGCGCAGCGGAGACGCTTGCGCGCGGGATGTGCGCTCCGCGTACGGGCGGCCGCATCCCGCGCGCAGAGGCCGCCGCGGCGCGCCGGCCACTGCGCGCCCGACTACCTGCGCGCCCTACCACCTACTATCCTCACGCCCTCCCCGCCGTGATGAGGAAGATGGAGAACTCCTGCTGTCCGCCGTCGGCGACGGGTTTGGTGAAGGTGGCGGCGGTGGCGGCGTGGGGGTTCGTGAAGCCGATCCGTTCCAGTTGGCCCATGAGCCGCTCGCGGTCGAACCCGTGGTGGTGCACGCCGGCGGCGGCGGGGTCGGGGTGGAACGTGCCGGGCTCGGTGTCGAGGTCGGCGAGGCAGAGGGCGCCCGTGGGGCGGAGCAGCTCGTGGAAGGCGCGCAGGACGCGGGCGGTGTCGGCGATGTGGTGCAGCGCCATGCCCGAGACGATCAGGTCGTAGCGGTCCGGGGGGACGGGGTCGCGCTCCAGGTCCAGCAGGAGCGGCCGCATGTTCGCCACGCCGCCCTCGCGGATCTTGCGGTCGAGCACGTCGAGCATCCCGCGGGAGTTGTCCGCCCCGGTGACGGACGCGACGTGCGGGAGGAGGTACAGGCCCACCAGGCCCGTCCCGCAGCCGTAGTCCAGCACGGCGGCGTCGGGGGCGGGGTTCGCCTGACGGACGATGGCGTCCCCGATGGCGCGCATCAGGCGGACGCGGTGCGGCTGGTCGTCCCAGTGGGCGGCGGCGGTGTCGAAGTAGGTCATGGTGGGGGCCATGGTACGGGCGGGGCCGGCGGCGTCAAGCGGGCGGGGCGGGCCGGCGGCGGCGGAGGAGCAGCGGGACGCCACCCGACAGCAGGAGCGCGAGGGAGGCGGGCTCGGGGACGTACGTCAGGTTGTCCAGCCGCCCGAACGTTCCGTCGCTCACGGGCATGTACGCGATGGCGTAGGCGATCTGGTCGTCGGGGACGGAGACGGTCATGGTCTCCGCCGCCCCGGGGCCGCGTGGGGCGGTGACGTAGCTGCCGAGGCGCTCCCCGGCGGCGTTGTAGGCCTCGAGCGTGCCCGTGTCCTCCGACCCGAAGCGTCCCCCGGCGAAGTCGAGGCTCACCCGGCGGACGGGGGTGGCGAAGTCCATCCGCATGCGGCGGGTGTGGGACCAGAAGTACACGTTCGACTGCGCGAAGACCATCTGCCCGGTGGGGGCGTAGTTGAGCCCGTCCACCGTCGCCGTCACGTTGAATGCGAGCGGCTGGTTGGCCCCGTCGAGGACCGACAGCCGCAGGCCGGGGATGAGGGTGTTCAGGACGGTCCGGTCGGGGAAGTCGTCGGGCTCGACGGTGACGCCCGCCCCGCAGACCCCGCCCATCCACAGCACGACCCCGCAAAGAAGCGCCCGGTGCACCATGTGTCCTTCCCTTTCCGTCCGAGGAATCCGATCCCGCCGCAAGGCCACGCCTCGTGCGCCGCGGGTCCGGCACGCGTGGACAATAGCAAATCCAGTGCCAGGGCTTCGCCCGCGGAGCATCATTCGCCTAACATCCTTATCTATCAATGGTTACTGCGGACCTGGGCCGGGCCCATCCCTCGGGCGAGCGGGGCGCGGCGCGGCCTGTTCTGCGTCGGCGGCCTGTTCTGCGTCGGCGGCCTGTTCTGCGTCGGCGGCCTGTTCTGCGGCGGCGGCCTGTTCTGCGGCGGCGGCCTGTTGCGCACCGCACGGCGGAGGTCGGGGGTCACCAGGAGTGCGGGAGACACGTGTTCGGGGGATCGGAGTTCGGTGGACATCCGCAGGTGCGGTGAACGGGCTGGGCTCGGGTGCCACGGCTGCGCTGTTTGCAGCCGTGCTCGCGCGAGCGCGCGGAGGAACACGGGCTCCGCGAACGGGAATCGCCCGGCGAAACGGACGTTGCGAGGGCCCTTGAACGGTGCGAAACGGCCAACGCCGAGGGGGCTCAGACGGCGGGAATCCCCGTTCGTAACCGCCTGACAGGTCGCCCCTTAGAACAGGCCGTGCGGATATTCCTTGGTGATCCCGGGATCCATGGTTGAATTGGGTCGGCGTCCGCCGGGGCGCAAGGGGTGCGCGCCGAGGCGCAGGCGGTGCGTGCCGCCTGCGCCCCGGCGGAAGTCCCGGGTGTGGGCTGGCTTCGTTCTGAACGGTCGGGTGTGCCGGTGGGTTTGTTCTGCACGGTCGGGTGTGCCGGTGAGTTTGTTTTGCACGGCGGGGGGCGCCCGTGGGTTTGTTTTCGAGGATGGGGAGGAGGGGAGCGGTGAATGGGTTTGTTTTGCACAGTGGTCCGGCGCGGGGGCCGAAACCCCTCTCCCCTCGGGGAGAGGTCCCCGCGAAGCGGGGGGTGAGGGGGCGCCCGGAACGTGAGGACGGCCCGGCGAGCAGGGAGCGGCCGGATGGGTTGGTTTCGGATGGCGAGGGTGGACCCGTTCTTGCACGGGAGGCCCCCCCTCATCTGTCGCTGCGCGACATCTTCTCCCCCGGGGGAGAAGGGTTGGGGACGCCGACGGGCGGCTGGGTTCGTTTTCGAGGATGGGGAGGAGGCGCGATGGGTTTGTTTTGCACGGTCGGTGCGAGTTCGGCCGCGAAAGGGGGACGGGCACCTCCGGGGCGAACGGCACGCCCCTGCGGAGCCAGTCCCCGTTTCGCTCGCACGTGGGTGGGTCCGGGCCCCCCTCTCCTGTCGCTGCGCGACATCCTCTCCCCGCGGCGAGAGGGGTGGAGGCGGGGCGAGTCGGCGGTGGCTTTGTTTTTGACGGTCGGCGTTGGCTTTGTTTTCCCAGGTCGGCGTTGGCTTTGTTTTTGACGGTCGGCGTTGGCTTTGTTTTCCCGGGTGGGCGGTGGCTTTGTTCCGCACGGTTCCCCCCGGCGAGCAGGGCGGACCGTGAAAGACGGGAAAACTCGGAAGGCTTGCCCAGGCTTGGCTTCGTTTTGCAGAAACGGCCGCGCGGGCGCGCAGGCGGCGCAGCGCGGCGGAGACGTTTGCGCGCGGGATGCCGCGCGTCGCCCGCAGAGGCCCCCGCTTCGCTCCGCCCTCTGCGCGTCCTGCCGTCTGAGTGGAACGCAGGGCCGTCGCAAAGTCGCCGTCGTGGGTGCCACGGCTGTGCTGTTTACAGCCGTGCTCGTACGAGCGCGAGGCGGAACACGGGTTCTGCGAACCCGTGGCACCCGGCGAATTGAACTTTGCGATGGCCCTGGAGTGGAACGCGTGTGACTCGCCAATCGCGGGAGGGATATGTACACTCGGGTCATGATGAATAAGTCTGCCCTTGCACGAAATGTCCAGGAAGCAGCGCCCGCTCAGCGCTCGCAGCGGCGTTTCTGGCGGCGAGTGGTGGTGCTGTTCGTCGGCGGGATCCTGCTGGCGAGCGGGGCGGTCTTCGCGTGGGGGTACTACGGATTCTACTGGCCGGTCGGGGAAGGACCGGCGGGGCCGGGCGTGGAGCGTGCACCGTTCGAGCGCGTCTGGAGCGAGCGGAGCGTGCTGCTGCTGGGGCTGGGGGACAGCGTGACGGCCGGTCTGGGGTCGCAGCCGGGCAAGTCGTACTTTGAGCTGCTGGCGAACTCGCCCGCCGACGACTGGGCGGACGTGCGGGGGCTGAGCCTCTCGCGCGTGCTGCCGAACCTGCGGGCGATCAACCGCTCCCGCTCGGGCACGAACTCGCTGCACCACTGGCGGCAGCAGATCGAACCGCTGGAGACCTTCGACGCCAACGTCTTCGGGATCGTCGTGATGACCAGCGGGGGCAACGACATCATCCACGACTACTGCGCGGAGCGTCCCCGCGAGGGGGCGATGTACGGGGCCACGCTGGAGCAGGCGCGGGAGTGGATCGCGAACTACGAGCGGCGGCTGGAGGCGATGATCGCGCGGATCGAAGCGAGCTTCCCGGGCGGGTGCGTGATCTTCCTGGCGAACATCTACGACTTCTCGGACGGGCGGGGGGTGCCCTGGATCCCGTTCGTGGACGTGGACCCCTGGGACGACGCGCTGGCGATCCACGCCGAGTACAACGCCGCCATCGCCCGCCTCGCCGCGGGGCACGGCAACGTGCACATGGTGGACATGTACTCGGCGTTCCTGGGCCACGGGATCGGCTGTCGGCGGTGGTGGACGGAGCACTACCGCAAGGACGACCCGCACTTCTGGTACCTGCACAACTTCGAGGACCCCAACCCGCGCGGGTACGACGCGCTCCGCCGGCTGTTCCTCAACGAGATGGCCCGCGTGCTGCCCGATGCGATCCACCGTGCCAAGGACGAGTAGCGGGGATGCAAGGGATGCAGGGGATTCATGTTCTTGAGCGGGGATGAACGCAGATGAACGCGGATAGAAGAAAGCGTCAGGGGGAGCACGACCTCGGTCTGTCTTCGCTTTCCTGGTCCTATTGCCTATCGTCCAATCCCCTGCCTTCGGGTTTCGGGAACGGCTCCATGGCATCCAGCAGATCCGCCATGCTGTCCAGGCGGACCCCGGGCCGTAGACCGCCGCGGCGGGAAGACACGGGCAACGCCGTTCGAGTAGACGCTTCCTGGCGGATCAGCGATTCCCGCAGCGCATCCTCGACAACGTGGTCGATGGTGCGCCCGGACGCTGAAGCAAGCTTGCTCACGCGCCGGAAGAGGTCGTCCGCGATTTCCAGAGTCACGCGCATATGTCCAAGTGTATCAGAAGGGACCTTCCGGGGCGTCAACTCCGCCAGTGAACCCCATGTCCTTACGTTACAGGCCATTCCCCGCGCCGCGGAGCCTTCACAGCACACCCACGCAAATCCGAAATCCGCAATTCGAAATCTCTCGTGGTTCTACCACGTATACGGCACAGTTCCGCTCTCGTCGGTGACGTAGCCCCAGCGGGCGACGAGGTCCTCCCCGCGGGGAAAGTCGTCGCCCAGGGCGTCCAGCCACCGCTGAGTGCGGGCGTCGAGCGTGCGAAGGAGATCGGCGCGGTCGGGGCGGTGGACGAGGTTGTCGAGTTGATAGGGGTCCGCCTCGTTGTCGTAGAGCAGCCAGGGACCATCCAGCGTGCGGGCGTAGGTGTAGCGGTCCGTCCGCACGCCGCGGTACTCCACGCCCCCGCCCGCTCGGGTGTACTCGCCGAAGGGGTGGTAGCAGGCGATGAGGGCGGAGTCGGTGGGGGCGGGGGCGTCACCGGTGAGGTACGGCGTATAGTCGGCGCCCTGGACGGTCTCGGGAATGGGAGCACCGGTGAGGCCCAGCAGCGTGGGCATGAGGTCGGGCGTGTTGAGGAGCGCGGGGATCTCGCGGGCCTCCGCGAACCGCCGCGGGTAGCGGATCAGCAGCGGGACGCGGATGGACTCGTCGTAGGGCTTCTGCTTGCGCTGCAGCCCCTGCGAGCCGAGCATGTCCCCGTGGTCGGACCAGAAGACGAAGATCGTGTCGTCCTCGAGCCCCGTCTGGCGGAGCGTGGCCCGCAGGCCGCCCACGCACTCGTCGAGAGCGGTGATGTGGGCGTAGTAGCCCGCAAGGTCCTTGCGGGCGCGCTGCTGCCACTCGGCGGGCACGTTGGGGCGAAGGACGATGCCTTCGGGGTCGTACATCGCCCGGAACCGCTCGGGGGCGGTCTCGTAGGGGTTGTGCGGCGTGCCCCAGGAGAGGGCCATCACGAAGGGCGTGTCGCGGCCCGCGCGGGAGCGGAGGTAGTCCTGCACGTCGCGGGTCTGGGCGAGCGTGTCGTACCCGTCCCACTGGCGCGGGGTGGGGTCGTCGGCGGCGTGGTAGGCGGAACGGTTGTAGTCGTGCGTGCACTCGAGGACCTTCCAGTAGTCGAACCCGTGGCGCCGCTCGCGCGGGATGTAGCTCGACCGCCCGTGCCCGTCGAGGTGCCACTTGCCCACGTACGCCGTGTCGTACCCCTCGGCCGACAGGACCTCGGCGAAGGTGGGGGCGGCGTTGGAGAGGCAGACGTCGTTGACGAACACCCCGTGGGTGTGGGGGTACTGCCCGTTGAGCAGCGACGCCCGCGCGGGCGAGCACACGGGGCAGCCCGAGATGCAGCGGGTGAAGCGGAGCCCCTCGCGGGCGAGGGCGTCGAGGTGCGGGGTGCGGACGTTGGGGTCCCCGGCGAAACCGGCCGCCTGGTAGCGAAGCTGGTCGGCGAAGACGAGGACGATGTTGGGACGGCGCATGCTAGTTGGCTCCTGGTGACTGACGAGGAGATGGTAGCGGGTCGGCGGGCGGACTGGAACACCAGGTATGCAAGGCGGGACTCGGAGGGAACTGGCCGCAGAGACGCGGAGAACGCGGAGAAGAGGATGTCTTCCGTTCCTCTCGGCGTCCTCCGCGTCTCTGCGGCTCAGGGTTCAGCCTTCGGTATTGCCACACCGCCGCTTGGCCTGCTCGATGAGTTCGACGAGGGTGACGACCTTGTCGGGTCGCGGCTGGCGGAGCTTCTCGATCACCGCCTCCCCGTAGTGCTCGCGGAGGTAGGCCTCGACGTCCAGCGCGTTCGCCCAGCACCCGAGCATGCCCGGGCAGGGCGTATCGGACGCGGGGGCGCGGCAGTAGGAGAAGGGCACGTCATGCCCCAGCCGGGGGCAGCGGATGCTCCTGGCGTCGTGGGCGGCGATGTCGGGGGTGGAATCAGGCATGGGGATATTCTGGGGCTTCGGGGCCGTCGATTCAAGGCGATCGCAGGATGGACGGTATGGACGGTATGGACGGAATGGACTGGATGGACGCTATGGACGGGATGGACCGAATGGACGCTATGGACGGGATGGACGCCATGGATGCGGTGCACCCGTCTTGCCGGACCTCGCGGCGCTCCCGACCCGCCCGGCCGCACCGTCCACGTCCATACTGTCCATGCCGTCCATACAGTCCATATCGTCCATTCCGCCCGCCCTACTGCAACTGCCACCGCCGCCGCAGGAGCCACTCGCCCGTCAGCAGGGCGACGAAGACCAGGAACAGGGCGGTGAAGTGGTAGAGGTGGTGGACGTCGGGGGTGGGGACGGGCCCGCCGCGGGCGAGCTGGCGGTCCACGATCTGCTCCAGCAGTTCGGGCAGGCCGTGGATGTCGGCGTAGCGGCCGCCGGTGGTTTCGGCGATGGTGCGGAGGGCGTCGGCGTCACGGGCGAGGCGGTCCATCTCCGCCGACGCGGGGGCGACGGTCAGGGGCAGCTCGTCGCCGCCCAGCGCCACACCGTCGGCCGACGCGGCCGTCACGTGCAGGTCGTAGGCGCCCTCGGTCGCGGGGCGCCAGACCGCTTCATAGACGCCCCCCGCGCTGAGGGCCAGGGGCACGGTCTCGGGGGAGGCGGAGGGGTCCTTCGCGTCGCGCGGGCGCAGGACCGCCGACACGCGCGCGGTGTCCGTCGCCTGCCCGCGGGCGTCCTGCACGAACGCGCGGAGCGTGACCTCCTTGCCCGCCTGCACGTGGGGGGAGTCCACGCGGGCGACGACGGCGGGGGCGGCGTCCTCGGGGGCCTGGTCCACGTCGGCGAGCCACCGGATGAGCTGGCCCCAGAACCGCAGGTACGGGCTGTCCGCCCCCATCTCGCGGAGGGGCAGATACCACTGCCAAGTCGTGTCGGCGGCGAAGGCGGCGGAGCGGCCGGCCCCGTAGGGCTGGACGGCGAGGACGATGAGGGGGCCCGCCTCGTTGGCGCGGGTGGGGTGAACGGCGAGGACGGTGGCGGCGGGTTTGGGGGCGGCGAAGGTCACGCCTCCCAGCAGTTCGGGCAGTTGCACCTCGGAGGCGGCGGGGGCGGCGTTGTTGGGCCCGCGGAAGTACCGGGCGATCCCGTCGAAGACCGGGTGCTGCTGCCCGAAGGCGGTGAGCTGCGGGAGGAAGGGCGTGGTCTCCTGCGGCTGGGCGCGGGGCCCGACGGTGACGGGCAGGGCCTCCTCGATCTCCGTCCCCCCGTACCCCCCGGGCCCGAAGCTGTTGAGCCCGCCCAGCATGACCAGCCCGCCCCCGTCGTTGACGAAGTCACGGAAGAGCCCCCGCTGGTCCCGCGAGAGGAACGTGCTGTCCAGGTCGCCCAGGACGATGACGTCGAAGAGCGCGAAGTCCTCCTTCGTTCGCGGGAGGTCCACCAGCCGCCGCCCGTCGATGGCGCCGGCGGCGGAGAAGCGGTTCTTCTGGATGCGGATGAGGGACAGGAGCTGGACGTTCTGGTCGGTGTCGAGGGCGCGGCGGAGGAACTTGTACTCGGGGCGGATGGAGCCCTCGACGTACAGGACGCGGATGCGGGGCTCGGTGACGAGGACGTGGAGGTCGGCGGCGTTGTCGGTGGTGACGGTCTCGGCGGGGTTGGGGACGACCTCGACCCGCAGCTTCCGCAGTTCCGCTCTCCGTTTGGGTTCGCCCTCGGAGTCGCCCTCGGGCGCGTCGGGGGCGGTGCGGTCGCGGGGGGTGTACTTGAGTTCCCTGGTGAGGACGGTCACGCCCTTGTCGGTCCAGAGGGGTTCGGTGGCGAGGGGGACGTCGGACCCCTCCTCCAGCAGGCGGAGTTCGCCGGAGAGGTTCTGGAACCCCACCGCCTGCACGCGGACGGTGATTCTCGCGACGTTGTTCCGCATGGCCTCGAAGGGCGTCTCGACGGACAGGACCCGCAGGTTCCGGCGGCCGGTCTCGCTCTCGTTGTCGCTCCCGAGTCCGACGGTGTAGACGGGGACGCCGGTTTCGAGGGCGGCGTCGCGGAGGGGGAGGGGGGCGTTGTGGATCCCGTCGCTGAGCAGCAGGATTCCCGCGAGGTTGCGGCGGTCGTCGATCCCGGCGGCGGTGCGGATGGCGGCGGCGAGGTCGGTCGCGTCGCTGCCGTCGGCGCGGGGGGTGAGGCGGGCGAGTTCGTCCCAGGAGTCCACGCTGCGGGCGTCGGTGGCGAAGTGCATCCAGACGGGGCGGAAGTGCTCCCGCAGGCGTTCGTCCTGCGCCCCCAGGGCGTGGATCGCCCGCGCGTACCGCGTCGCCGACGCCGACCCGTCGGCGGTCTCCATCGAGCCCGAGCGGTCCACGAGCACTGGGAGGTACATGCGGTAGCCCGTCAGGTCGGGGGCGACGGAGACGGCGGGCTTGAACAGCAGCAGCAGCAGGGCCGCGATCGCCGCCGCCCGCATCGCCAGCAGCGCCGTCATCCGCCCCGTGCCCAGGTAGGCGTAGACGGCGGCGTAGAAGACGGCGACGGCGAGAACGATCTGGACGGTGAGCAGCGCCATCCACGCCGCGAACCCCCACTCCCCCGTCGTCAGCAGCACGCCCCCCACCAGGAGCGTGCCCAGGGCAGCGAACGCGGCGGCGACGAGCGAGGACCGAGCCCCCCGGGCGTTGCCCTGGCGGGCGCGGCGGAGGGCGTCGAGGGCCAGGGCGGCCGCGAGGACCGGCGGAAGGACGGCCGCGATGCACAGCCCCCCGTCCCGCCACCGCCGCCGCGCCAGTTGCACCAGCCCGTAGGCGACGAGCATGCCCGCCACCCCCACGAGCAGCCAGCCCAGCAGCTCATGACTCCGCGTGCCCAGGAACTCCAGCGAAAGGTTCTCCATACTCATTGAATCTATGGGCGGGCGGGCGGTTTCGCAACAAAGCGAGACACGGATTCACCGCAGAGGTCGCAAAGAGCGCAGAGAAGAGAACCGCTGCTCGTCCGCCCTTCACTGCCTCTGCGACCCTCGCGACCCTCGCGGTGAAGGACGCGGTTCGGCAATCCCAAAGCCCACCGACTGCGTCGGGGAGCCCCCTCCCCCACCGCAACCGCCCCGCGTCCAGCGAACTCCACTCCTGGAATTGGAAGCGAGGCTCCCCCGCGAGGTCCGCTTTGGCGTATAATCGCCCCCGATGGGACCGCTTTTGCGTTCGCCTACTGGAGATGCGCCATGCCCGACGCGCTGCCCTACAACCAACTGCTCTCCCGCGTGATCGCCCGCGAGGACCTCTCGCTCGACCTCGCCCATTCCGCCTTTGGGCAGCTCATGGACGGGCTGTGGACCGAGGCCCAGACCGGGGCCTTCCTCGCCGCCCTCGCCGCCAAGGGCGAGACGCCCTCCGAGATCGCCGGGGCCGCCCTCGCCATGCGCCAGCACGTCATCCCCATCGACACCCACGGCTGCGACGTCATCGACACCTGCGGGACCGGGGGCACGGGGCTGGGCACGTTCAACATCTCCACCGCCGCCGCCCTCGTCGCCGCCGCCTGCGGGGCCAAGGTCGCCAAGCACGGCAACCGCACCAACACCCGCCCCTCCGGGTCCGCCGACGTGCTGCTGGCCCTGGGCGTGAACCTCGACGCCGCCCCCGACACCGTCGCCCGCTGCCTCGACGCCGCCAACATCTGCTTCTGCTACGCCATCAAGCACCACCCGGCCATGAAGTACGCCGTCCCCGTCCGCAAGCAGCTCGCCGTCCGCACCATCTTCAACGTCCTGGGCCCGCTCACCAACCCCGCCGGGGCGAAGCGCCAGGTCCTGGGCGTCTTCGACGCCCGCCTCACCCCCACCCTCGCCTCCGTCCTGCAGACCCTGGGAGCCACCCGCGCCCTCGTCGTCCACGCCGACGACGGGCTCGACGACGTGTCCACCACCTGCTCCACCAGCGTCTCGGAACTCTCCGACGGACAGATCCGCCACTACCGCCTGTGCCCCGACGACTTCGGGCTCCAGCGCTGCGGGATCGACGCCCTGCTCATCCGCTCCGCCGACGAGTCCGCCGCCGCCGTCCGCGAAGTCCTCGCGGGCATCAAGGGCCCGCGACGCGACATCGTCCTGCTCAACGCCGCCACCGCCCTCTACACCGCCGAAAAGGCCCCCTCCATCGCCGCCGCCCTCCCCCTCACCGCCGACGCCGTCGACAGCGGGGCGGCCCGCGAAACGCTGGAGACCCTCATCCGCGCCAGCCACGCCTGACCCGCAGGCCCTCCGTCGCCGCCGCCTGACCGAACCCCTCACTGCCCCGGCCGCCGCCGCTTTGCCCTCACGCCGCCTGCCCGGGCCGCGGACCAATCACGAACCGCTCCCCCGCCTGCTGCCAGTCCGCCTTCCCGGCGGCGTAGTCGTAGACCTCCCTGTAGCCCAGCGCCTCCATCTTCCTCGCGGCCGTGGGGGAGGCGTGGCACTGGAGGTTCTGGCAGTACACCACCACGGGCCGGTCCCGGTCGGGTACGGCGGCCTGGATGGCGAGTTCGAAGTCCTCCCCCAGCGGGACGTTGATGGCCCCCGGGATGTGGAACCGCCGGTAGTCCGCCCTGCTGAGAACCTCGACGATCACGAGATCGTCCCTCTCGTCCCGCAGCTCCTTGAGCCCGTCGCGGTCGATGGTCTGCATCGTGTGCTCCTTGCGTGTCGTCGAGCCAGGCTGCCCCTTGCGACCATTGTAGAAGCTCAGGCACGGCCATCGCGAAGTCGCAGTCGCGGACGCCGCGGATGTGCTGCTTACAGCCGTGCTCGCCCGCAGGCCCCACGTTCCCGCGTGCCCCCATACGCCGCCCTATAATGTGCTGCAGCACGCCCGCCGCACAGGCGCTCGCGGGCGGACACGGGTCGGGCACGCTCGGTTGAGGAGGACGGATGCACACGGAACTGGCCATCCTCGGCGGCGGGCCGGGCGGCTACGCAGCCGCCTTCCTCGCCGCCGATCTCGGGGTCGAGACCACCATCATCGAGCGCCGCGCGCACCTCGGCGGGGTTTGCCTGATCGAGGGGTGCATCCCCACCAAGGAGCTGCTGTACGTCGCCCGCGGGATCGGCCTGTGCGGGGAACTCAAGCGCTGGGGCGTGACGGTGGGCGAACCGCGGATCGACCTCGACGCCATGCGGAAGCAGAAGAACGAGACCATCGCCACCCTCGCCCGCGGGCTCGACGGGATCGCCAGGCGACGGAGGATCCGGGTCCTCCGCGCCAAGGGCACGCTCGAGAGTTCCACGGCGATGCGGCTGGAGGGGAGCGGGGGCGAGGCGCTCGAGGACGACCGCCTGGAGTTCGAGCGCCTGATCCTGGCGACGGGGTCGCGGGCGGTCGTGCCCAGGCCCCTCCGCACCGACAGCGACCGCGTGATGACCTCGACGGAGGCGCAGCAGCTTCCCGAGATCCCCGGACGCCTGCTCGTGATCGGCGGGTCGTACATCGGGCTCGAGACGGGCACCGTCTACGCCCGCCTGGGCTCGCAGGTCACGGTGGTGGAGATGCTCGACCGCCTGCTGGCCATCGTGGATCCCGACCTCGTCGACGCCCTGCACGACCCGCTCCGCGCCCTCTTCAAGGCCGTCCACCTCCGCACCGAAATCACCGGCCTTCGCACCACCGGGGCGGGGGTCGAGGCGACGTTCCTCCTGCCCGATGGGGAGCGGACGGAGACGTACGACCGCGTCCTGGTGGCCGTGGGGCGGCGGCCCAACAGCGACGGGATCGGGCTGGAGAACACCGACGTCGAACTCGACGACCAGGGCAACGTGCGCGTCGACGCCCGCCGCCGCACCGCCGACGAGCACATCTGGGCGGTGGGCGACGTCGCGGGCGAGCCGCAACTCGCCCACAAGGCCTTCCACGAAGGCGCCGTCGCCGCCGAGGACATCGCCGGGCAGCCCGCCGCCTTCCAACCCCGCTGCATCCCCGCCGTCGTGTTCACCGATCCCGAGATCGCCTGGGCGGGCCTGACCGAGCAGGACGCGGCGGCCGTCGGGGCGAGGGTCGAGGTCGCCCGCTTCCCGTGGTCCGCCAGCGGGCGGGCGCACTCGATGGGGCGGACGGAGGGCTTCACCAAGCTGCTGTTCGACCCCGACAGCGACCGCCTGCTGGGGGCGGGCGTCATCGGTCCCGAGGCCGGCGAACTCATCGCCGAGTGCGCCCTGGCCATCGAGATGGGCGCCACCGCCCGCGACCTCGCCGAGACCATCCACGCCCACCCCACGCTCGCCGAAACCATCGCCGGGGCCGCCGAGGTCCACCTCGGGCACCCTCGCGAACTGCCGCCGAAGCGGAAACAAGAATAGCGGGGATGAACGCAGATGAACACAGATGAAGAAAGAGGCACTGGGGACTAGGCACTGGGCGGAAGGGAAGAGGCAAGAAGGAACGGGAGTGCCCCCTTCTCTTCTCCCTGGTGCCTCCTCCTATCTGCGTTCATCTGCGTTCATCCCCGCTCATCCTCCCGGATCCCAGTGGGACCGCGGACGGATGGTAAAGGAGTGGAGACGAATGAGCACCGAAACCGACGCACGCCAGCAGACCAACGGCAGCCACGACGAGGTGAGCGACTGGATGGACTCGCTGCGGTACGTGCTCGACCACGAGGGCGAGGACCGCGCGACGTTCCTGCTGACGCTCCTCAACGGGGAGGCCTACCGCCGCGGGGTGGACCTGCCCTTCGCGGGCACGACCCCCCCGGTCAACACCATCCCCGCCGACGAGGAACCCCCCTTCCCCGGCGACCGGGACATGGAGCGGCGGATCAAGAGCCTCATCCGCTGGAACGCCATGGCCATGGTCGTCCAGGCCAACCGCACCTCCCACGGGATCGGGGGGCACATCTCGACCTACGGCTCGGCCGCCACGCTGTACGAGGTGGGCTTCAACCACTTCTGGCGGGCGCGGACGGAGTCGCACCCGGGCGACTCCGTCTACGTCCAGGGGCACGCCGCACCGGGGATCTACGCGCGGGCCTTCCTGGAAGGCCGCCTCTCCGCCGAGAAGCTCCACAACTTCCGCCAGGAACTCGCCGAAGGCGGAGGGCTCGCGTCCTACCCCCACCCCTGGCTGATGCCCGACTTCTGGGAGTTCCCCACCGTGTCGATGGGCCTGGGCCCGATCATGGCGATCTACCAGGCGCGCTTCCACCACTACCTGGTGGACCGCGAACTCATCGACCGCTCCGACGCCCGCGTCTGGGCCATGCTGGGCGACGGGGAGACCGACGAGCCCGAGAGCCTCGGGGCCATCCACCTCGCCGGGCGCGAGAACCTCAACAACCTCATCTTCGTGGTCAACTGCAACCTCCAGCGCCTCGACGGGCCCGTCCGCGGCAACGGGTCCATCGTCCGCGAACTCGAGGGCGTCTTCCGCGGGGCGGGGTGGAACGTCCTCAAGGTCCTCTGGGGCGAGGACTGGGACCCCCTGCTGCACTCCAAGGCCGGCGACCGGCTGATCCAGCGCCTCGGCGAGCTGCGCGACGGGGACCTCCAGAAGTACGTCGTCGAGGGCGGGGAGTACATCCGCGAACACTTCTTCGGCAAGTACCCCGAACTCGCCGAACTCGTCCAGGACATGTCCGACGAGAAGCTCGCCCGCCTCCGCCGCGGGGGGCACGACCCCCAGAAGGTCTACGCCGCCTACAAGGCCGCCGTCGAGACCCCCGACCGCCCCACCGCGATCCTGGCGCTGACGATCAAGGGCTACGGCCAGGGCGAGGCCGGCGAGGGCCGCAACATCTCCCACAAGCAGAAGGAACTCAACGAGCAGGAGCTGGAGTACTTCCGCTCGCGCTTCAGCATCCCCATCCCCCCCGACCAGATCGCCGAGGCCCCCTTCTTCAAGCCCGACGACGAGAGCCCCGAGATCCGCTACCTCAAGAAGCGCCGCGTCGAACTCGGGGGCTACCTCCCCGCCCGCCGCGACGCCGCCCAGCCCCTCGACCCGCCCAGCCTCGACGACTACCGCGACCTGCTCGAAGGCAGCGGGGACAAGGAGATCTCCACCACCATGGCCTTCGTCCGCCTCCTCACCCGCCTGCTGCGGGACAAGAAGGTCGGCGAGCGCCTCGTCCCCATCGTCCCCGACGAGGCCCGCACCTTCGGCATGGAGTCCATGTTCCGCCAGGTGGGCATCTACTCCCACCACGGGCAGTCCTACGACCCCGTCGACCGGGACAAGATGCTCTACTACCGCGAGATCAAGAAGGGCCAGATGCTCGAGGAGGGCATCACCGAGGCCGGGTGCATGTCGTCGTTCATCGCCGCGGGCACTTCGCGGATGACGTACGGGCTGCACATGATCCCGATCTTCATGTTCTACTCGATGTTCGGCTTCCAGCGGGTGGGCGACCTGATCTGGGCGGCCTGCGACGCGCGGGCTCGCGGGTTCCTCATCGGGGGCACCAGCGGGCGGACGACGCTCGCGGGCGAGGGGCTTCAGCACCAAGACGGGCACTCGCTGCTGCTCTCCGCGGCGTACCCGACGATCCGCTCCTACGACGTCGCCACCGCCTACGACGCGGTCGTGCTCACGCTCGACGGCATGAAGCGGATGTTCCACGACGACGAGGAGTGCATCTACTACCTCACGATCCAGAACGAGAACCACATCATGCCCGCCATGCCCCCCGGGGCTGAGGCGGGCATCCGCAAGGGCATCTACAAGTTCTCCACGCAGGAGGCCGGCCAGGGCGCCCCGGTGGTGCAACTGCTGGGCAGCGGGTCGATCCTCTTCGACGTCGTCAAGGCCCAGAACCTGCTGGCGGAGCAATACGGCGTGTCGAGCACGGTGTGGAACGTCACGAGCTACATCGAACTCCGCCGCGACGCCATGGACTGCGAGCGCTGGTCGCGCTTGCACCCCGACGACAAGCCTCGCCAGCCGTACCTCGATACGGTCTTCCAGGACGCCGAGGGCCCCTTCGTCGCCGCCAGCGACTTCGTGCGCAACGTCCCCGAGCAGATCTGCCGCTACGTGCCCGGGGGCATGACCGTGCTGGGGACCGACGGGTTCGGGCGGAGCGACTCGCGGACCGCCCTGCGGGACTTCTTCGAGATCAGCCCCCAACACATCGCCTACGCCGCCCTCTACCGCCTCGCCGACCGCGGGCAGTTCGACCGCGAGAAGCTCGTCGAGGCGCGGAAGACCCTCGGGATCAACCCCGACGCTCCCGCGCCGTGGACCGTGTAGGGCGCGGCGGGGCGGATTGGCGGCGGAAGGTGTGTAGAGCAGGGAAGGAATTGCGGATTGTGGACCCTGGAATGTCCACCGACCCCTGAAAGGAACGGGAACAATGGAAAAGCAGGTCAAGCTGCCCGAGATGGGCGAGGGCGTGGAGTCGGCGACGGTGGTGAGCATCCTCGTGAGCAAGGGCGACACGATCGAGCCCGACCAGGGCATCCTGGAACTCGAGACCGACAAGGCCGTCGCCGAAGTCCCCTCCCCCCTCGCCGGAACCGTCAAGGAGATCCACGTCGCCGAGGATCAGGAGGTCGAGGTCGGGACGCTCCTGCTGACCGTCGAGGTCGAGGGCGAGGGCGAGGGCGAAGAGGAGCAGCCGGCCAAGACGCCCAAGCACCAGGAGAAGCCCAAGGGCAAGCCCGAAAAGGGCAAGGCGGAGAGGAAGCCCAAGACCGCGAAGAAACCTCCCGAGGAAGAACCGGAGGAGGAACCGAAAGAAGAGACCGAAGAGGAGGCGGAGGAACCGGAGGAAGAGCCCCGGGAGGAGCCCGAAGCGCCCGAGGGAGAGGAGCAGCGCGAGGAGCGGGAGGAGGAGAAGCCCGCCCGCACGCAGGGCCCCGCCCCCGCGCCGGCGGGGACGGCCCCGGGGGCGGACATCCCGGCCGCCCCGGCCACCCGCCGCCTCGCCCGCGAGCTGGGCGTGGACCTGCGGTCCATCGAGGGCACGGGCGCGGGCGGGTGGATCACCGAGACCGACGTGAAGGCCGCCACTCGCCAGGCGCTGCAGGGCGGGACGCGCGGGGCGGGCGCGGGCGAGCGGGACGAGTACGGCCCGGTGCGGCGGGAGAAGCTGCGCGGCATCCGCAAGACCATCGCCAAAAAGATGCGCGAGTCCAAGGACACCGCCGCCCACGTCACCCACTTCGACGACGCCGACATCACCGAACTCGAAGCCTTCCGCGCCGAGCACCGCCAGCGCACGGGCGAAGGCGCGGTCAAGCTCTCCGTCCTCCCCTTCGTCGTCCGCGCCGTCATCGACGCCCTCAAGGCCCACCCCCTCGTCAACGCCTCGCTGGACCTCGACGCCGGGGAGATCCTCTACCACGACTACGTCAGCATCGGCGTGGCCGTCGACACCGAACGCGGCCTGGTGGTCCCCGTCGTCCGCGACGTGGGCTGCACGAGCATCACCGAACTCGCCAAGGCCATCCACGCCGCCGCCGACCGCGTCCGCTCGGGCGACTTCGACATCGCCGAACTGCGCGGCGGGACGTTCACGGTGAGCAACCTCGGGTCCATCGGCGGCCGCTACGCCACCCCCGTCATCAACACGCCCGAGTCCGCCATCCTGCTCCTGGGCCGCACCGAGCAGCGCCCGCTCGTGCTCGACGGGGAGGTGAAGATCCGCACCCTCCTCCCGCTGAGCCTCACCTACGACCACCGCCTCATCGACGGGGCGGCCGCGGGACGGTTCCTCAACGATGTCGTCCAACTCCTGCAGAACCCCACGCGCCTCCTGACACAGTAGGCACGGGGCGCAAGGCGGCGGAGGCGCCGGCAGGCGTGTAGGGGGCGTAGGGTATAGGGCGTGCAGGCGGCGGAGCGAAGCGCAGCCGCCTGCGCGCGGGATGGGGCCTCGCCCCGCCGGGGCAGGATCCCGCGCGCAGGGACCCCCGCTGCGCTTCGGCCCCTGCACTCTTTACGGACTGCGCGCCCTGCGGGACTACCGGACGTCGTACAGCAGCGACGAGCGCGGCGGGAGCGTGCGGGTGAGGAACTCGCCCTCCAGCACCGCCTCCTCCTCCGTCCAGAAGTCCACCAGCGTCACCGCCCCGCCGTCGTGCCCGAGCTTCTCGCGGCGGATGGAGATGACCTTCGGTTCGTCCGTCCAGTTGAACAGCGCCACCGCCTGCTTCACCCCGCCCTTGCGCGTGGGGCTCTCGGCGGTGAAGTCCACGTAGAGGCACTCGGGCAGGGGGATCCCGGTGAAGGCGTTTTCGTCCGGGCAGCGGACGCGGTAGCCCTGGTCGCAGCGGTCGCTGAGCTTTCGCAGCGCCTTCACCCACCGCACGGGCAGATCCTCCAGGAACCCGTCGATCTCCAGCATGCCCATCGTGATGTACCCCCACGCCAGGCGGAAGTAGTTCTCGTTGTCCGGGACCTTGGGGTTGATCCCCAGCCCGTCGGTGTTCAGAAGGAACGTCTTGCGCCCCTCCAGGAGCACGGTGGGCAGGGCCCATTGGCAGGCGTGGATCTGCTCGTGCCACACCCCCGCCCCGATGTCCTGCGTGTTGCGGTAGGTGTCGGCGTGGACGGCGAGGAAGGGGTTGCCCAGCCCCACCGCGACGCAGGTCATGAACAGCCCGCCCTCGGCGGGCAGGTACTTGCGGATGATCTCGAAGAGGATCGTCCGCGTGTCGATCGCCGACTGGTTCGCCCCGGCGAGGCGGGCGTGGCGGGTCTCGAACCCCTGCGACCAGAAGTCCATCTTCAGCGCGTCGATGCCCCACTCCCCCAGCACGACCGAGAGCACCTCGTCGACGAACGCCCTCGCCGGTTCCACCGTCAGGTCCAGATACCCGCACGTCCCGACCTCGATGACCCGCCCCTGCCCGTCGCGGAGCATCCAGTCCGGGTGCTCCTGGGCGAGGGCGGAGTTGAGCATCACCATCGGCGACCACCAGATGCCCGGGCGGAGTCCGAGCTTGCGGACCTCGTCGCTCCAGTGGCGGATGCCCTGGGGGAACTTCCTGGCGTCGACGTTCGCCCGCGGGTCGGGGTAGTAGCCCGACAGGTGGGCGTGGTTGAACCCGGGCACGTCCGCCGGAAGCTGGTAGCCCGCGTCCATCAGGAAGTACTGGATGTTGGGCAGGTTCTCCGACATGAACTTTGCCGTCTTGAGGAGCGTGTCCTCGTACTGCTCCGCGAAGCGCCCGTAGTTCCAACTGCAGTACAGTGCGGTGGAGCGCAGGGGGGTGGCGGGCCCGCGGAAGGGCATGCGCTCGCTCAGCCAGTCGAGGTACCCGACGAACGCGTCCTGCGGGTGCGTGTGGCGCTGCAGTTCGTAGAGCGTCCCGTCCAGCGGCAGGGACTCTCCGGGCTGCAGCGTCCACGAGGCGGCCATGGGAAGCTCGTAGCGCATGCGGTAGCTCGCGAAGAGCCCCGCCCCGAGCCCTCCGGGGCGGCGGTGGAAGGTCCAGACGGGGAGGGAGACCTCCTGGGACGTGCTGGCGATGAGCAGACCGAGGGTGTAGCGGCGGTCGGTGAGGAGCAGTGCCGGCAGCGGCTGGTCCTCGCCCGTCCCCAGCGTGACGGGCTCGACGGGCAGTTGGCGGACGTAGGGGTACTCGGGCTGGAAGTACGGGAAACGCTCCGTGCGGACGTTGTCCCCGTGGACGTAGCGCCCGTCGTACATGTGCAGCTTGCCCAGGCGCACGGCGGCCGTGGCGACGAAGGGGCCGGTTTCGACGTGCGAGAGCGTCACCGGGCGGTTGGAGTCGTTCACCAGCGTGTGGCGGACGACGACGGCGTTGAGAGCCTCCAGGGGCGTGATCTCGGTGCGGAGAGACAGGGGGCTGGTCCCCACGTGCCCGCGGGCGTTGAGGCGGCCGTCCGCTTCCTGACACTCGTCGTAGCCCACCACGTGCTCGACGCCCGCGATCGTCACCGCCAGCCCCAGGTCCACCACGCCCAGCCCGTCGGACTCGTCGAGGAACGTAAATCCGTTGTCGTTGACCGTGACAGTGGCGTCCTGCGGGTTCTTCAGCGTCTTTGCGAACACGTGCGATCCTTTCGATGAGGGGAAGGGCACGTATGTACACGGGCGGGGGGCGGGAGGCAAGGGGAGAAGAGAGGCACTAGGGAATAGGGACTAGGGACTAGGGGGGGAGGGGAAGACGAAGGCACTAGGGAATAGGCACTGGGGACTAGGGGGGAGGGGGAAGGCACTGGGGAATAGGGACTGGGAATAGGCAGTAGGAACCGGGGAGCACACGGGGGCCGTGCGGGGAACGGGCTGAGCCCGGAGGGCTCACCTTCGTAAGCCCGGGGCAGAAGAGCCTGCGATTGCGAAGGACCCCCGCATCTGTCGCTGCACGACATCTTTCCCAACGGGACAAGCTCCCCCGGGGGAGAAGGGTTGAAGCGGCCTGCTCCGGTGTGGGCTTCCCGCGCATCCCGCGCATCCCGCGGGTCCCGTGTATCCCCTGCATCCCTGCTCTCTTCTTATCTGCGTTCATCCGTCTTCGCTCCGCTCCGTCGTGACGCGTCAGCGTTCATCCCCGCTCAATCCCCCGCCGTTGGCGGTGTCCCAGTCGTAGGAGAACTCTGCGACGGTCTGGCTGTTCGCCCCCACGGGGATGTCGATCTCGATCACGCCGACCTCCCGCATGTGCCAGGGCCGTTCGCTCTCGAACACGCGGGTGCTCTTCGGGACGTGCACGATCGCGGTCACCGTCACGGGGTAGTCCTTGTCGTTCCGCACGCGGTACTCCCACGTCTCGCCCCCGCTCGACCCGCTGCGGCGGTTGGCAGTAATGCGGGCGTGTACGGTGATGTCGAAGGCGTAGGACCACGGCAGGCGGATCTTCTCGTCCACGGGCGTATGGTCGATCTCGGTCTGGGAGACGTACTCCGTCTGCCCCGTCGGGTCGGGCACGTACAGGCGGACGACGCCCTTGGGCAGCGGTTTGCCCAGCCCGTTCTCCTCCGAGTTCTTGAACTCGCTCACCACCCGCACCGCCGACGGGTGCTGCGTGCGGTCGTACACGTACGCGCGCTTCACCGGGATCCCGCTCCCGCGGACCATCTCGATCTGCTTGGTCTCGCGGTCCCGAAGCGTCGTCGGCCGCTGAAGCGTGTAGAGGTGGTACTCGAAGAAGTACTTCTCGACGAACTGCGGCCCGTCGGCGAGCGCCAAGGCTTTCCGTTCCTCAGCGCCCTTCTCGAATACCCAGGCGCGAGAGGTCGTCGTCCGCTCGAACCAGTCCTCCAGGATCAGGTTCACGTCCCCGGCCAGGAGCTTGAGCTGGGCGTCAGGGAACGTCACGCCCGACTCGTTGGTGACGGTGGCGAACCCGACGAGGTCGGCGGTATCGAGGATCTCGAAATTAGGGACTGGCTCCGCAGCGGGGTGCTGCTGCCCGCGCAGGTGCCTGTCCCCATTTTCGACGGTGAGCTTCAGCACGTAGTCCGCCCGCCACGTGAGCCCCTTGGTCAGGTACGCGACCTCGAAGCGCTGCACGCGCTGGGCGTCGTTCCGCAGTTGCCACAGGAGCGTCGGTTGGGTGAGGAGGCCCTGGGGGAGCGTGGCGAACCGCACCGCGCGGACCTGCTCGCGTGAGACGCTCCGCGGGCCGGCGCCCTCGGGCTGCACCACGAGCGTTCGCCCGTCCCAGCTCAGCAGCGTCCCGGCGATCGCGGTCCCGTCCTGGAACGTCACACCGATGGGCCTGTCCACGTACTTCTGGAGGATCGCGTCCGTCGACGCGAGGTCGTACTGGTAGTTCTGCTCCAGAACGGTGAGCCCGCGGGGGTCGTCGAGGGAGCGGAGGCGGACGCTGTCAGGGACGATCCCGCTGGGCACGCCGGTGAAGCGGACGTCGGAGACGCCCGCGGGCAGCTCGCGGATGACCCGCCGGTCTCGCACAAGCGACGCCCCCCGCCATTGGCCGAACCGCCACGCCTGGTCGCGGAGGTCGGGCTGGGACATGATGGTCAGGGCGACGGTCTCGCGCTCGATGGTCGGGGGCTCGTCGGCGTATGCGACGGACCCGCCCAGCAGCGTCCCGAACGCCCCGCGGCCCCGATCGGCGGCCGCACTGTCGCCACTCGGAGCGCCCGGGGCCGCGGGGGCGGGTTCCGATGCTCCCTTTCGAACCGTCGCCCTCCCGCGTTCCTGCCGCTCGGGGCGGCCCTGCGGAGGGGCGGCGGCGACGGCGTCGAAGGCTTCGGTATCCCGGGTTCGGGCGTCGATTGGGCCCCCGGCGGGTTGCCGGGCCGCCAGGTCCTCCTCGACCCCCCGCGCCTTTTCGATCCCCTCGTCCTCCCGCGGGGACTGGGCGATCTCGATCCCCCCGCCGTCGTCGAGCGGCACACCGGGTTCGAAGAGGAAGAACAGGCTCACCGCCAGCACGGCCGCCGCGGCGAGAGCGGTCATCAGCGGCGCCCGCCGCGAGCGGAACATCCGCAGGCGGAGGCGGCGGCGCTCGTCGGGGGTGACCGGGGCGGCGGAGGAGGCAGCGGGGACGGCGGCGGGGGCAGTGGAGGCGGCGGCGGGGACGGAGAAAAGGGGACTGGCTCCGGAGCGGGATGCTGTTTCCCGCGGAGGTGCCTGTCCCCTTTTCTCCTGCGCCACCGGAGCCTGTCCCCCGCTCTCCGCGGGCGGGACGGTGGGGACGTTCTTCGGTTCCCCCGCCCGGTACGCCGCCATGGCCGAGCGGCCCCGGCGGAGGCGGGCGTACTCCTCGCGCAGCTCGGGGTCCTGCGCGAGCAGGGCCTCCAGTTCGCGGCGGTCGGGCTCGTCGAGTTCGCCGTAGAGCAGATCGATCAGTTTGTCTCGTGCGTCATCGCGGTTCATGCATCCAGCTCCGCGCGGTAGTCGTGGAGGTCCTCGGAGAGTTTGAGCAGGGCGTAGCGGGCGCGGCTCTTGGCGGTGGCGAGGGGGATGTCGAGCAGTTCGGCGATCTGGGCGAAGGTGAGCCCCTCGCTCTCCCGCAGCGCCAGCACCTCCCGCTGCTCGTCGGGCAGGCGCTCCATCGCCGCGTGCACCGCCGCCGCCAGTTCGCCCCGCATGGCCGGTGCGCTCGGGTCGGGCGTGTTCGCCGGGATGTCGGCTGCCTGATCCATCGGTTCGCTCTCGGGTCGCGTTCGTTTTCGCCGCAGACGGTCGCGCCAGGCGTTGCGGGCGATGGTGAACAGCCACGTCCGCACGCCCGAGCGGCCGGCGAAGGTGGCCCGCTTCGCCCACGCCTTCAGGAGCGACTCCTGGGCGAGGTCCTCGGCGAGGTCCCAGTCGCCGCACATGCCGAACACGAACCGCCGCACCCCCCCCGCCGCCTCATTCAGCGCGGACCGCATCCGCTCGTCGTCGGGCCCTTCGCCCGCGCCGGTGGCTGGAGGGACGGCGGTGTGTGGGGCATCAGTCACGTCGCGTTCGGTTGTCCTGCGTCCATACCGTCAGACGCACGGGGGCGGAGATGGATTCACCGGAAGGATAGTTTCCGCGCGAGGGGGGCGAAAAAGCAAGGCGGGGCGGGAGGGAATGGACGGTATGGACTCTATGGACAGTATGGACGCCGCCGCCCGGTCTTCCCGTCCTCACGGGAGGAGCTGGGTGAGGAGGCGGACGATCTCGGGCGCTCGCTGGGCGAGCAGGGCGAGGGGGGCGACAAGCATTCCGGTGGCGACGAGGAGGAGGGAGACGGCCATGGGGCTGGCCTCGACGGGGGTGTCGGCGAGGCGGAGGGCGAGGGCGTGGGGGAGGCGGTGGGGCAGGTCGCCGACGGGCCCCGTCAGGCGGATGGAGACGTTGCGCAGGAGCGGGAACGCGTTGAGCCGCACCGCCGCACCGTCCGCCAGGGCGAACCCGTCATCCGTCTCCTCCTGCGGGATCGCCAGCTCCGCCAGGGCCTCGCGCACCAGGCGGCGGGCGAGGTCGTGGGGGATGTTGTAGACCACCCACCCGCTGCCGCGAGGCAGCAGCAGGCCCACCGCGGCGGCGGCGGCGCCGGCGGCGAGGGCGAGGGCGGCGGGGGAGGCGGTCACGTACTGCAGGGCCGGGATGACCAGCAGGGGGCTCAGGGCCCCCAGGAGGATGGCGAAGTCGACGCGGGCGGACAGGAGCTGGGGCGTGCGGCGGGAGTTGAGCAGGCCCAGGACGAGAAAGTAGACCGCAACGGGGACCACGACCGTGGCGAGAGGCACGAACGGCAGGATGGTTCCGATCGTCAGCATGGTCCACTCCGGGCGGGCCCGCGCCCGCTCAGGCAATTCTAGCGGATGTCTCCGGGCTCGGCCACCTTTCTGTAGCCCAGGGCCTTCATCACGTCCAGGACCTCGGTCCAGGAGGGGAAGGGGCGGCGGTTGACGCGCTTGTACTCGTTGATGGCCATAAGGAACTCGAACTGGTCCTCGGTCATCTCGCCTTCCTCGGCGGAGCGGCGGTCCTCGGAGCGGCGGCGGCCGGGCCCGCGGCGGCGGTCGAGGCCGGAGCGGCGGTCGACGACGCTGCGGCGGTCGCCTCCGCGGCGGTCGCTTTGGCGCGGGTCCGTTTCGGCGGGGGGGGCGAGTTCGCAGGCGGTCGGTTCCGAATCGGGCATCGTGCGGTCTCCTCGTGCTAAGCGTGCAACAGCGTTCCTCTGTTCTTTATCGGCTGGACCGCGGGGTGGGCTGAATCCGCCCTGCCATCTATTGTGCGCCCGTCAGAATTCCTCTTCCTCCTCTTCCTCTTCCTCCTCCTCTTCGTCCTCCTCCTCTTCGTCCTCGTCATCCTCGAACCAGAAGTCCTCGTCCTCTTCGTCGTCTTCCTCTTCCTCTTCCTCGGTCTCGAGTTCGTCTTCCTCATCCTCGAGATCGCTCGCGCCGAACCCGAACTCGGTCCCGCCCTCTTCGGTTTCGGTTTCGGCCTCGTCCTCCTCCTCGGCGGCCTGGAACTCGTCGGCGACATCGTCGCGTTCGGCGATGACTTCGCTGGCCTCGTCGAGCAGTTCCTCGGGGACGAGCACGGGCACGCCGTGGGTCATCTCACGTCCGCGCCGGCGGCCGCGGGCGCCCGGGGCGCCCGCCGCGACCACCGCGCCGGGGACGGCGGGGATGTCGTGGTCCTGCAGCAGGTCACGGACCTCTTCGGCCTCTTCCAGCGAGCGGGCAAAGATGGCGGGGACGAGCTGCGACTCGTCGTCGTCGGGCAGGTTCAGTTCTTCGGGGGCCATGGCATCCACTCCTCAGTCGTGCTGTGCTGTCTGGTCCACTTTCCGCCCTCCGTCCGCGGCGGTGCGACCGATGCAACGGGCGCGGATGGGGCGGCGTCAACTTCCAATATACTATCTATCCTGCAGGGCCCGGAGGCAACTTCAGGATTTCCACGATCGCCGGATTCTAGCACCCGGGCATTCTTCTTGGCAGCCCCCCCCGCCGGACCGATAATACCCCCGCCGCCCCGGAAACTCCGGGGCCGCCCGAAGGACCCAGACGATGACCACGACCGTGCACTCCATCGCGTTGGCTGCGGTGCTCCTGGCGGGGCTGCTCTCCGCCGGGGGCTGCGGGGCGGATACGAGCTACATGAACGATGAGCGCCTGGACCGCGGGCTGGTCGTGATCCTGCCCGGGATCGAGGGCCGCAGCCCCCTCAACGCCGACATCCGCCGCGGGCTGGACGCGGCGGGCATCGACACGGCGATGCCCATCTACGCCTGGGGCGCGCCCGTGCCCGGGATCGGGATGGTCATCAACCAGACGAACTTCCTCGGCAACCGCCTCGCCGGGGCCAACATCGCCCAGTTCGTCACCGAGTACCAGGACCAGCACCCGGGCAAGCCCGTGTACCTCGTCGGGCACAGCGGGGGCGGCGGGGTGGCCGTCTTCGCCGCCGAAGCCATGCCCCCGGGCCGCCAGATCGACGGGCTGGTGCTGCTGTCGGCGAGCATTTCGGCGAACTACGACCTCACCGACGCCCTGGCGAAGGTCCGCAACGGGATCGTGAACTTCTACAACTCCGACGACGTGGCCCTGCTGAGCGTGGGGACGACCATCATGGGCAACGTGGACGGGGCGCGGGGCGCGTCGGCCGGCCTGGAGGGGTTCACCTCCAGCTTCCCCAGGCTCTACGAGGGGCGGGTGAACGGCAGCGGCGACCCGCACGCCAGCACCACCCGCGCCGCCTTCGTCGCCTCCCGCGTCGCCCCCTGGATCCGCGCCAAGACCTGGCCGCCCCCCCACGAGTACCCCGGGCTCTGATCCCCCCCCCTGCCTTCCTGCGGCCGTTCGGGGTCACGCCAGCAGCAGTTCGAGGTCCTCGCGGGTGAGGGCGCCGATGACGCTGTTGTCGGCGGAGAGGATGGCGTCGGCGAGGTCGCGCTTGGTCTGCTGGAGTTCCAGGACCTTCTCCTCGACGGTGTCCTTGGCGATGAGGCGGTAGGCGAAGACCCGTTGCGTCTGCCCGATGCGGTGGGCGCGGTCGATGGCCTGGGCCTCGACGGCGGGGTTCCACCAGGGGTCGAGCAGGAACACGTACTCGGCGGCCGTCAGGTTCAGCCCCAGCCCCCCGGCCTTGAGGCTGATGAGGAACAGGCGGCTGTCGGGGTTGTTCTGGAAGCGGTCGACGGGGGCCTGGCGGTCGCGGGTCTGCCCGTCGAGGTACTCGTAGCGGACGTTCTCCTTGTCGAGGTGCATGCGGACGATGTCCAGCAGGCTGGTGAACTGGGAGAACACGAGGACCTTGTGGCCCTCGTCGAGGACCTCGGCGAGGTTGGCGAGGAGGGTGTCGAGTTTGGCGGAGGAGTGGGAGCGGCGGGACTCGTCGATGAGCCCGGGGTGGCAGGCGGCCTGGCGGAGGCGGAGGAGGGCCTCCAGCACGTGCATTTTGGAGCGGGACATCCCGTCGCGGTCGATGCGTCCCAGGAGCGACGCGCGGTAGTGGTCGCGGAGTTCGTCGTAGAGTTTTCGCTGCTTGGGGTCGAGTTCGCAGTGGAGGGTCTGCTCGGTGCGTTCGGGCAGGTCCTTGGCGACCTGGGTTTTGGTGCGGCGGAGCAGGAAGGGGCGGACCGCGCGGGCGAGCAGGGCGCGGGCCTGGGGGTCCTGGGCCTTGGTGAGGGTGGTCAGGACGGTGGACGCCCCCAGCATGCCGGGGTTGAGGAACTCGAACAGGGACCACAGCTCGCCCAGGTGGTTCTCGATGGGCGTGCCGCTGAGGCACAGGCGGTGGCGGGCGTGGAGGAGGCGGACGGCCTTGGCGGAGGCGGTGCGGGCGTTCTTGATGGCCTGGGCCTCGTCGAGGATGACGTAGTCGAAGAGGATGCCCTTGAGGTGGACCGCGTCGCTCCGCAGGGTCCCGTAGGTCGTGAGGACCAGGTCGTACTCCCCGAACGCGGCGGCGGAGGGTTCCCCGCGCTGCGTCCCGGTGTGGTCGAGGATGCGGAGTTCGGGGCAGAAGCGCTGGGCCTCCTGCTGCCAGTTCCAGATGAGGGAGCGGGGGACGACGGCGAGGGAGGTGCGGGGGCGCTGGGCGGGGGCGAGGGCGGCGTCGGTGTCGTCGGGGGCGTCGAGCCCCGCGTGCAGGCGGCGGCGGGCCTCGAGCAGGGCGAGGACCTGGATGGTCTTGCCCAGGCCCATGTCATCGGCAAGGCAGCCGCCGAGGGCGAAGCGGCGGAGGAAGTGCAGCCACCCCAGCCCCTCGCGCTGGTAGGTGCGGAGTTCGCCCTGAAAGCTCGGGGGCGCCTCGGCGGGGGCGATGGAGTCGAACTGGCGGAGCTGCTGCCGCATGCGGGCGAAGGCCTCGTCGCAGCGGGCCTCGCCCTGGGCGGCGAGGAGGGCGTCGAGGATCCCCACCTGCCCGCGGGAGAAGCGGAGGTGGTCGCCCTCGGCCTCCCCCATCTGGGCCAGCAGCCCGTACTTCTTGAGCCACTCCTCGGGCAGGACGCCCAGCGACCCGTCGTCGAGGCGGACGAAGTCCTCGCCCTTGCGGAGGGCGGCGAGGAGTTCGGGGAGCGGGACGGGCTTGCCCTCGAAGTCGGCCGACCCGTGCAGCTCGAACCAGTCAATGCCGGTCGTGACGTCGAGGTCGATGTCCCCGGGGCGGCGGTAGCGGAGGTCCTCGGCCTCGACGGTCCACCCGGCGCGGAGGAGGGCGGAGACGGCGTGGGGGAGCTTGGCGGCGGGGAGTTCGGGCAGTTCGCCTTCGTAGGTGTTCCGCGCGCGGAAGCCCACCTCCTGCAGGGCCCGCAGGCAGGCGGCCTCGGCGGCGGGATCGCGGCGGAGGAGGCGGCGGGAGTCGGGGGAGTAGATCCCGAGCCCGGGGTGGTTGGCCGCCACGCGCTGCTCCCCATACTCGAACGACAGCTCCCCGGCGAGCTTGCGGTCGTCGAAGGCGTACTTGGGCTTGCGGATGAACAGGTGCGGGTGCGGGACGCCCTGGACCTCCTCGTAGTGCATCTCGGGCGGCAGGTCCATGGGGGGCAGGGCGGGGGCGCGCAGCAGGCGGTCGAGCAGTTCGTCCTGCTTGCCGACGGGAATGCGGATCTCCTTCTCGCGGCGGAGGGCGGCGAGGAGGTTGAAGGCGCCGTGCGTCTCCAGCCGGGCGCCCTGATCGCTCCAGAACACCCACCCGTCCCGCAGGCAGACCACCGGGCTCTCCAGGGACCGCCGCTCCTCCCCCCGCCGCAACTCCCCACGGAGGACGTAGCAGCGGTCGGCGTCGTCGCGGTCGATGGCGACGTGGAAGTCCCACGCGTCGCCCGCGTCGAAGGTCAAGGGCGTGACCGATCCGCCGTCGGACTTGCGGATCCGCAGGCGGCCGGTGGCGGCCATCCGCGGCAGGAGCCACTCCAGGACCCCGGCCTCCAGGGTGAACGTCCCCCCGTTCGCCCCGTAGCCGTAGTAGTACCCGTGCCTCCCCCGCGCCACGCCCAGGAGGGCGGCGAGGATCTCGCGATCCTCCTGCTGGGGCAGTTGGAGCAAGTCAGCGGCCCCGACCGGGAGGACCTTGGGGATCGTCCACCCTCCGGCGGCGGAGCGCTTGGGGCGGTGGTGCATCACCAGGAGCGTCACATTCCCGGAGTTCAGCGTGGCGTGGGCGTCGACGACGTAGAGCAGTTCGCCCTCGGTGTACGGGGGCTTGCGGGAGGCCTTCGGGGGGGCGAGCGGGGCGGGGGCCAGGGCGCCATCGAGCTTGCTGCGCCAGGCGGCGTGGCGTTCGGCGGCCTTGGTGGGGCGGCGGCCCTTCGCGGAGGGGCGGGCGGACCCGTCGTCCTCCTCGGTCTCGTCCACCAGGGCGTCCAGTTCCAGCATGGCCGCCCAGATGTGCCGGCACGACGAGGTGTCCCGCGCCTCGTTGCAGGTGCAACTGGCCCAGACGCCCTCGTCGTCGATCTTCAGCGAGACCCGCTGCACCGTCCCGTCGCGCACGATCCCCTGGAAGGCATCCCGCCCCACGCGGATCAGCATTACCGCCCCGCGGCTGAAGAGCTTGTCGCCCCCATTGCGGTCCTTGAGGGAGAACGCGTCCGTCGCCTCCTCCAGAAAGGAGTCCTTGGAAATGTCATGGTCCGGCGGCTGAGGCATGGTTCCTTCCCAACGTAACGGCGATTCGGTCAAGGCTTCTGGAAACGGGCAGTGTACCGGCCGGGGCGCTCGGATGCCAAGGCCCTACCGTGCGCCCGCAGGGTCATCCTATCTCCGTGGCACGGTCAGGACGCCCCGGAAACGCGGGGTGCCACGGCTGCGCTGTTCACAGCCGTGCTCGCACGGGCACGCGGCGGGACACGGGTTGGGCAGACCGGTCGCTCCCGCGACAGGGACGTGGCGGCGGCTCGGCGTGGGCCCCGTCCCGGCGCTGCGGGACCTTCTAGAAACGTCCCACGCCCCCCGTCAGTTCCCCCGCCACGACCGCTGCAGCGCCACGGCCGCGACGAACCACACCGCCACCGCTCCGCACGCGATGGCCAGCACCCACCACCCGCCCCACAGCGCCAGGAGCGGGACGGCCATGGAGGTCCAGAGGCCCCCGCCCATGAACGGTTCGTGCATGAGCTGCTTGTAGGCGAAGGCGTCGGCGGCGGGGGACTCGTAGTCGGGATCCACCACGCGCAGGAGCATCAGCCCCGTGGCCGTCACCCCCATGGACTGCCCGAGTTCGGCGATGGAGCGTTCGAACCACGCGTCGGGCAGCAACCGCCGCGCGAGGATGAGCACGCAGAAGACGTTCCACGCGATGGCGGCGAACATGATGATCAGGAACGGGACGAGCCCGTGGACGATGGCGTCGATGCGGATGGTGGCGACGGCGGCGACGACCAGGAAGTCCAGCGCCGCGTTCTGGATCCGCCGCGTCAGCCCGTGGTCGATGAGCTGGTGGCGGTCGAACCGCTGCTCGAGGATCTGCACCACCAGCCCCCCGATCATGCACAGCGGGAACAGCGGGAAGCTGGCCAGGGCCTTGTGCAGCCCCTCGGACGGGATTGGGGCGGCCGCCAGGACCAGGAGCTGCTTGATCGCCCACCCGACCCCCACGGCGAGGCCGACGGCGACGAGTTGGAGGGTGAAGCACTCGATGGCGTCGCTCTTGACGGTGAGGCGCCCGGCGGAGGGGCGGCGGTCGACGGGGATCACCCCGATCACCTCGTCCTCGGGGATGGCCTCGGGACTGCTGCCGCGGTGCGTGTGCCCGCGGCGGACGGCCCAGTTCACCAGCGCCATGCCCACCACGACGGCCGAGATGATCCCCACCGTCGCCGACGCCAGGGCGAAATCCTTCCCCGCCTCCCACCCCTGCTCCGCGAACGTGCGGGCCAGCCCGCTCGCCGTCCCGTGCCCCCCCTCGAACCCCACGGGGATGATCGCCCCGAACATCGCCGGGAGCCCCAGGTCCGCAAACAGCGGGGCGATGAGCAGCAGGAACAGCCCCACCCCGACGACGTACTGGCCCCAGGCGACGATCTGGCCGTAGGCGAGCTGCGGCCCGCCCCGCCGCCAGATCGTCCGCAGGCTCGGAACCGTCACGCCCAGGAACAGGCACGCGAAGACGATGTTGATAAGGAAGCCCGGCAGACGCCCCCATCCGCCCGTCCACAGCGGGACCGTCCCCCACGCCCACTCCGCCCACCCCGCCGCGCCCTCGCCCGACCCGATGAGCTTGAGCCCCTGGAGCACCCCCAGGCCCACCAGCCCCCCGATCACGCACGAGGGCAGGTAGAGCCTCTGCAGCAGGCGGAAGCGCATCCGCAGCACGTGCCCCACCCCCAGCAGCAGACACAGCGCGACGAACGGCAGGACAATCTCCATGGGAACCTCCTTGCTTGCGGGCGAATGGGCATGTGGTAGCACAACCCCCGCCCATGGGCAACCCGAACTCCCGATCCGAACTCACGTCGGGCCCCTCTCCGGCCGATACACCCTTGCAGCAAGGCGTTCCGGAGGACGCCGCGGGCCCACCGCGCCCGCGGGCATACGTGGAGGCTGCCGTTGTCTCGATCCGCGATGATTCATCTGCACTGGCTGGGGGAAGCCCCCCCCGACACCGCCGCGCCCGCCCTGACCGTCCCGCTGGAGATCCGCGTGTACGGGCAGACCCTGCGGGGATCGCTGACGGCGAGCGGGGAGGAGATCCGCCTGGGCGACCTCGTCGCCCCCGCCCGCCGCATCGCCGCCGCCGTCTGCGACGCCACGCTCCGCCAGACCGCCGACCACGGCGCCCACGTCCCCTGCCGCCGCGGCTGCAGCGCCTGCTGCCGCTACCTCGTGCCCCTCTCCCCGCCCGAGGCGGCGAGGATGTACGAGGACCTCGCCGCCCTGCCCCCGCCCCTGCGGACAGGGGCCCTGGAACGGTTCTGCGCCCA
The DNA here is from genome assembly GCA_041687095.1 of Phycisphaerae bacterium. Taxonomy (GTDB): domain Bacteria; phylum Planctomycetota; class Phycisphaerae; order SM23-33; family SM23-33; genus JAWLCQ01. The sequence goes on from JAWLCQ010000011.1 coordinate 43,469, forward strand.
CGGCCGCACCGTTCTCGACGCCCTCGCCGACGCCCCCGGCCACCGCCCGCCCGAGCCCGTCGGCCGCTGGTACGCGGGACTCGACCTCGACTGCCCCCTGCTCGATCCGCGGGGCTCGTGCCTCCTCTACCCCGCCCGCCCCCTCGCCTGCCGCGAGCACTTCGCCGCCTCCGACCCCGCCCACTGCGCGGGCTACGCCGCCGGGGTCGGGCGGACCGTCGAACCACCCTTCAGCATGGTCAACGCCCTGTCGCTCCTGGCGGGCGAACTGGAGCAGACCGAGCCCGAGAGCGTCCTGCTCCCCCTCGCCCCCGCCTGGGCCGACGCCCACGCCCCCCGCCTCGCCCGCACCTGGACGCCCCCCGAGGTCCTCCCCCGCTTCGCCCGCACCGTCCACCTCCTCGCGACGTGCGCCCAGCAGGCGATCGAAGCGGCCTGAGGGGGATGTGGGATTTCGGATTGGGGATTTCGGATTTGCGTAACCGTTCACGCCTTCGCAGACAGCAGCGAAGGCGTGAAGAGAAGAAACAGCCCCGAAGAAAGGGATTTCGCAGATTATGAGATTGCGCAGATTACGGCGAAGGAGAACATCGCTCTTCTCTCTCTTCTGCGTAATCCTGAAATCTGTGTAATCCCCTTCTCTCCGGCTGTTTCTTCAGGCTCTCGTCGCCGCGTGCACAGGCGTGAACGGTTACGGATTTGCGTGGGTAGGGGTCCTGCGTCCCGTTCGAGAAGAGGGCTTCAATGCGTGCGAACGGGGAATTGCTGTTCTCGGTGCGGGACTGCGGGGGGCGTCCGTTTGCCTCAACTCCATGGACCCCGAATTGTCGCAGGACCCCGGACACACCATCCCCCAAATCCGAACTCCGAAATCCCAAATCCGAAATCCATTCCGCAACCCCTCCTTGTCCCCCCGCCGTTCCCTTCCGTATGATCGTGGGAACGCCATGACCCACGACACCCATCCCGAACTCGACACGCCGGCCATGCGGCAGTACCGGTCCTTCAAGGACCAGTACCCGGACTACATCCTGCTGTTCCGCATGGGCGACTTCTACGAGATGTTCTACGAGGACGCCAAGACGGCCTCGCGGGTCCTGGGGCTCACGCTGACGTCCCGCTCCAAGGGCCCCACCGCGATCCCGCTGGCGGGCCTGCCCTACCACGCGCTGGACGGATACCTCCGGCGGCTGATCCAGGCGGGGCACCGCGTCGCCATCTGCGAGCAGGTCCAGGACCCCAAGGACGCCAAGGGCGTCGTCGAGCGCGACGTCACCCGCCTCGTCACCCCCGGGACGATCACCGACGAGGAACTCCTCGAGCAGCGGGAGGGCAACTTCCTCGCGGGCGTCTTCGACGCGGGCAAGCCCGCCAAGGCCGGGGAGCGCCACGAGATCGGCCTGGCGTGGGTGGAGCTGTCCACCGGGAACTTCTGGGCGACGAGCGTCCCCCCCGAGCACCTGCTCGACGAACTCATCCGCATCCGCCCCGCGGAGGTCCTCTTCCCCGACGGCTCGCGGTTCGACACGCCCGAGTGGCGGGAGTCGGCGAAACAGCAGGTGGGCACGGTCCCCACGTCCCGCCCCCCGTGGTCCTTCGGGGCGCACGCGGCGAGGCGGGCGCTGCAGGAGCACTTCGGGACGACGACGCTGGAGGGGTTCGGGTTCGCGGAGTCCGGCCCGCCGCTGTCGGCGGCGGGGGCGGTGATCGAGTACCTCCGCGAGACGCAGCGGACCGCCCTGGAGCACATCCGCACGCTCCGCCGCTTCGACCGCCGCGACCACATGGCCATCGACGGCAATACCCTGCGGTGCCTCGAGGTCCACCGCACGCTGCGGACCAACCAGCGGGCAGGGTCGCTCCTGGCGTGCATCGACCGCACGTGCACGGGCCTCGGCGCCCGCCTGCTGGAGCGGTGGCTGACCTTCCCCCTCACCCGCTACGGGGCCATCCTCGCCCGCCAGGACGCCGTCGAGGAACTCGCCGCCGACCGCAAGCGCCTCTCCGCCCTCCGCGAGCAGCTCCAGACCGTCGCCCAGATCGACCGCATCGCCGCCGCCATCGCCATGGCCCGCGTGCGCCCGCGCGAACTGGTCCACCTGGGCGCCTCCCTCCGCCTGCTGCCCGACCTCCGCCGCCTCCTGCAAGGCTGCCGATCCGACCTGCTCTCGGGGGCGCTGCCCGCCCTGGAGGGCCTCGACGCCCCCGCCGAACTCATCGCCGCCGCCCTCGACCCCCAGTGCTCCAACGTCCTCCGCGACGGGGGCGTCATCGCCAACGGGTACAGCGAGGACCTCGACCGCCTCCGCCGCATCGGGTCCGACGGGCAGTCGTGGCTCGCCCAGTACCAGGCCGACCTCACCAAACGCACCAACATCCCCAGCCTCAAGGTGGGGTACAACAAGGTCTTCGGGTACTACATCGAAGTCACCAACGTCCACTCCGCCAAGGTCCCCCCCGACTTCGTCCGCAAGCAGACCCTCAAGAACGCCGAACGCTACCTCACCGACGAACTCAAGCGCTACGAGGCCGACGCCCTCACCGCCGAACAACGCGCCAAGTCCCTCGAGGTCGACCTCTTCGAACAGCTCCGCCGCCAACTCGCCGAGTTCCTCGTCCCCCTCCAGGATGCCGCCGACGCCCTCGCCCAACTCGACGTGCTCGCCGCCCTCGCCGCCCTCGCCGTCGAACGCGGGTACGTCCGCCCCACCATCACGCAGGACAACGTCCTGGAGATCATCAACGGCCGCCACCCCGTGCTCTCCGAGCAGCTCCGCGAGCAGTTCGTCCCCAACGACGTAGTCATGGGAGCGAAGAACGACCGCCTGCTGCTCATCACGGGCCCGAACATGAGCGGCAAAAGCACGTACATCCGCCAGGTGGCGCTGCTGGTGCTGCTGGCGCAGACGGGCAGCTTCGTCCCCGCCGAGCGCGCCACCATCGGGCTCGCCGACCGCATCTTCACCCGCGTGGGCGCCGCCGATGAACTCGCCCGCGGGCTGTCCACGTTCATGCTCGAGATGGTCGAGACCGCCAACATCCTCAACAACGCCACCTCCCGCTCGCTCGTCATCCTCGACGAGGTCGGGCGGGGCACGAGCACGTACGACGGGCTGTCCCTCGCGTGGGCGATCTGCGAGTACCTCGCCCTCCGCGTCAAGTGCCGCGCCCTCTTCGCCACCCACTACCACGAACTGACCGAACTCGAGACCATCCTCGACGGGACCAAGAACCTCAACGTCGCCGTCCGCGAATGGGCCGACGAGGTCATCTTCCTGCACAAGATCGTCGAGGGCGGGACGGACCGGAGCTACGGCATCCACGTCGCCCGCCTCGCGGGCGTCCCCAAGGAGTGCATCGACCGCGCCAAGGCCATCCTCCCCCAGATCCAGGCCCACTTGGCCGAGCACCTCGACATGCCCGCCCTCGCCGCCCGCGCCCGCGACGCCGCCAAACAAATGCAACTCTTCGCCGACCCCGCCACCCGCGTCGCCCGCGACCTCAAGTCCACCGATCTCGACAACCTCACCCCCCTCGCCGCCCTCGACCTCCTCCGAAAACTCAAAGCCGAACTCTGACCCGCTGCTCGTCTCTCCTTCCTTCACAGCAGCGGGGATGCAGGGGATGCAGGGGATGGGGAGAGAAATCCTCTTGAGCGGGGATGAACGCAGATGAACGCGGATGAGGGAGGGGGAGAACCGGGGAACCAAAGACCAGGAACCGGGAACCGGGGAACGAGACAACGCGGGATCGCGGGTTGCGGGGGAGTCTCCCCGAACCGCGGACTGTCGTTCCGTCGTCTCGTTTAGCGGCGGGCGGCACGCCCGCCCTGGACGTCACTTCCCCTCCCCGCGCAGGGACTCCTCGATCATCTCGGCGGCGTTGGCGTCGCGAGGCGGGTCGGCGAGCAGGTGGGCGTTGAAGGTCGCCAACTGCTCTGGCGTCACCCGCTCCAGGAACCTGCGATGGTCGGATGGGTGGATGAAGAGCATGTCACTGGGCCCCCCGTCGGCATACACCCGCAGAAAGACGCTGCTATACTTCCCGCTCAGAAACCGCCACACGTGCCGATGCTCCGGATGCTCCCGGAGATACCACGCCATGAACGCCTCCTCCCCCGAAGTGCGCTTGATCTCCTCGCGGGAACGGAACCACGACGTACTCTCGCGCTTGAGCGACCGGCACTGCGGGCAGAAGTACGTCCGCCGCTTCCAGATGAACGTCCCCGTCCGGTCCACGATCAGGTCGAAGGCGATCGCGCCCGCCAGCAGCACCACCCCGGTGATCAGCGCTTTTCGCATGGTCCATAGCCCTCGACGGTAGTGTACCGCGCGCGGTGGGCGGCGGTGTCGGAGCAGGTCCCACACTGCGATCAGGACCGCGGCCAGAAGTATCCCCATGTCATGCCACACGTCGCGCGGGGCATCCGAAGACATCCTGGCAAGGCTGGAGATGATCCAGTCCACGAAGGCAATCAGGAACGCAGAAAGGAGCACGAGCCGGATGAAACGCAAGACCGCAGACATCGACTGCGTGCTGAACGCCGTCGCTCTGTCTCCGCGGAATCCTGCACCGTCTCGAAGCCGCTTGCGTCGCATGGTCCACCGCCTCGGTTGTATTGTACGCCGCCGTGGATTGTCCGGCGAGTTCAAAGCAAGCCTCCAAAGCGCAGCGGCTCACCGTCACTTCTCAACGGATCGGGGCTGACGGCCGGGCGCCACGCCAGATCCCCGCCGCACTCCAAGGCGCCCCGTGGGGTATGCGCATTCTTAATGCGGCCCGGCCTTGCCGGGTCCTCCCACCCGGGATATAATTCGATAGTTGGCGAAGTGACGAATTATCCCGGGCCCGCGACGGGCGGAGAGGATGCGTTCCCGCGGATCTGCCGATCCGCCTGATCTGCGTTCATCTGCGTTCATCCCCGCTGACCCTCTGGGACCCGTCGGCGGGGCGGGAGCGGGTCCGCGACGAGGATGTGAACCGTGCGAGAGTTCCTGAACATCACCAAGGCCTTGGGCGACGAGAACCGCGTGCGGGCGCTGATGGCGGTGGCGGGCGGGGAGCTGTGCGTCTGCCAGCTCATCGAGCTGCTCGGCCTTGCCCCCTCCACCGTCTCCAAGCACATGGCCATCCTCCACCAGGCCGGGCTCGTCGCCACCCGCAAGGACGGGCGGTGGATCTACTACCGCCTCCCCGACGAACCCCACGATCCCTGCGTCCGCACGGCCCTCGCGATGGCCGGGGAGTGCCTCGCCCGCGACGGGCGCATCCGCGACGACGCCCAGCGCCTCAAGTGCATCCGCCGCATGAGCCGCACCGAACTCTGCACCCACTACCATGAGTGACACCCGTACCAGATCGTTCGCATGCCGCGTGAGTGGACGTGGTTGCCGCGCTTCGCTCCGCACGCCGCGGCACCCACACGCAGGCCTTTCGCAAGGCACATGACCCCCTCCAAGGAGCCCCCATGAACCGCAAGCTCAAAGTCCTGTTCCTGTGCACCGGAAACTCCTGCCGCTCCCAGATGGCCGAGGGCTGGGCCCGCCACCTGCGGGGCGACGTGCTCGACGCGTACTCCGCCGGGATCGAAACCCACGGCATGAACCCCCACGCTGTCCGCGTGATGGCCGAGGCGGGCGTGAACATCGCGCCCCAGCACTCCAAGACCGTCGCGGAAGTCCTCAACGTGCCCTTCGACTACGTGATCACCGTCTGCGGGCACGCCCACGAGACCTGCCCCGTCTTCCCGGGCCGGGCGAAGGTCGTGCACGTGGGGTTCGACGACCCGCCCAAGCTCGCCAAGGCGGCCGCCACGGAGGACGAGGCCCTCGCCTGCTACCGCCGCGTCCGCGACGAGATCCGCCGCTACGTCGAGACGCTGCCCGGGTCGCTGACCGCGTGAACCCCTCTCCCCTCGGGGAGAGGTCCCCGCGAAGCGGGGGGTGAGGGGGCCCTTCCAGACCAGCACGGTCAACGGCCCGCGGTGGGAGACGTCCGCTGCAGAATCCTGCCCGTGTCGCTCTGGAGGCGCCCCCTCATCTGTCGCTGCGCGACATCTTCTCCCCCGGGGGAGAAGGGTTGGTGCTACTGAACGGCAAGGAATATCGACCATGGAAACACAAGCCCGCAACACCAGGAAGGCCAAGGGCCTGAGCATCTTCGAGCGGTACCTCACGCTGTGGGTTCTGCTGTGCATCGCGGCGGGCATCGCCTTGGGTAAGCTCGCCCCGGGGCTCGCCGAGTCGCTGGACGCGATGGCCATCTACGTCAACGATGCGCCGGTAGTGAGCATCCCCATCGCCATCGCCCTGTTCTTCATGATGTACCCGATCATGGTGAAGATCGACTTCGCCGAGGTCGTGCAGGCCGGCAAGACCCCCAAGCCGGTGCTGCTGACGCTGATCATCAACTGGGGCGTCAAGCCCTTCACCATGTTCGCCATCGCCACGTTCTTCCTGGGCTACGTCTTCCGTGGGTTCCTGCCCGGGACGGAGATCGTCAAGGACGGCACGGAGGTCGAGCTGTGGCGGTCGTACATCTCCGGGGCGATCCTGCTGGGCATCGCCCCCTGCACGGCCATGGTGCTGATGTGGGGCTACCTGGCGCGGGGCAACCAGGGGCACACGCTGGTGATGGTGGCCATCAACTCGCTGACGATGCTGGTGCTGTACGGCCTGCTGGGCGGGTGGCTGCTGGGCGTCAACGAGATGCCCGTGCCGTGGCAGGCCCTGCTGCTGTCGATCGCCATCTACGTCGCCCTGCCGCTGGTGGCGGGGTACTTCTCGCGGCGGTGGATCATCCGGGCCAAGGGGCTGGAGTGGTTCCAGGCGAAGTTCCTGCACGTGCTGACGCCCGTGTCGATCATCGCCCTGCTGGCGACGCTGGTGCTGCTGTTCTCGTTCAAGGGCGAGACGATCATCGCCAACCCCCTGACGATCCTCTGGATCGCGATCCCGCTGTTCCTCCAGACGGTGATGATCTTCGCCGTGACCTACCTGCTGGCGAAGCTGCTGCGGTTCAACTACCAGGACGCGGCCCCCACGGCGATGATCGGGGCGTCGAACCACTTCGAGGTCGCCATCGCCACGGCCACCATGCTCTACGGCCTGTCCAGCGGGGCGGCGTTGGCGACGGTGGTGGGCGTGCTCATCGAGGTGCCCGTGATGCTGATGCTGGTGAAGGTCTGCCTCCGCACCCGCCGCTGGTTCCCCGGGGGCGAGGCCGTGCCGGGAATCGAACGCGACATTAAGACGGCCCCGCCCGATGTGACGGCGCCGTAGAAAGGAGACAACGATGTCTGACACGAACACGAACGGAACGCACGACCGAGTCCGCGAGGCCTACGGCGAGGTCGCTCGCAAGCAGACGTCCTGCTGCGAGGGGGCATCGGGCTGCTGCGACAACAAGGGCGAGTACACCGTGCCCGACCACCCGGTCCCCGAGTCCGAGATCGGCCTGTCGTGCGGGAACCCGCTCGCCTTCGGGCACATCCGCCCGGGCGACGTGGTGCTGGACCTTGGCAGCGGGGCGGGCAAGGACGTCTTCCTCGCCGCCCAAAAGGTCGGCGATTCCGGCCGAGCCATCGGGGTGGACATGACCCCCGACATGCTCGCCCTCGCTCGCCGCAACGCGGTGAAGTTCTTCATCGCCACCGGCCTGAGCAACGTCGAGTTCCGCGAGGGGTACATCGAGCACCTCCCCGTCGACGACGCGGGCGTGGACGTGGTGATCTCCAACTGCGTCATCAACCTCTCCCCCGACAAGCCGCAGGTCTTCCGCGAGATCCACCGCGTGCTCAAGCCCGGAGGGCGGATGGTCGTCAGCGACATCGTCCTCAACCGCCCGCTGCCCGAGTCCCTCCGCGACCACGCCGGGCTCTACGCCGCCTGCATCGCCGGGGCCCTCCTCCGCGACGAGTACCTCCACGCCATCCGCGACGCGGGCTTCGAGCGCGTCGAGGTCCTCAGCGACCACACCTACACCGCCGCCCCCGCCTGCGACGACCCCATCACCCGCGACGCCGCCCCCGCCCTCGCCGGAGCCGCCGCCAGCGTGACCATCCTGGCCGTCCGCTGAAGGGCTGTTGCTGAGCGTCTCTCACCGCAGAGATCGCAGAGCACGCAGAGGCAATGGAGTGCCGGGTGCCACGGCTGCGCTGTTTGCAGCCGTGCGGGTCCCCCGTTGACAGAGGACACGGGCTCCGTGAGACGTGGTTGCTGCGCTGCGCTCCGCAGACCACGGCACCCGCGCTGCGCTCCGCAGAGCGCGGCACCCGCTACAGAAAGAACACTCCCTTCTCCAGCCACAGGGCGATGGCGGTGATGGAGGCCCCGGCAAGAGCCCAGCCGATCACTGCCGCAGCAACGAGTCCGCTCCGGCCCACCGGGCGGGGCACCCGCGGGTGCAGCAGCAGGAGCAGGGCAGCCGAGGCAAGGTGCAGCAGCAGACCCACGACGTTCGGCAGCACCCCCACGCCGGGAACAAGGACGTCCCAATCAAACACGAACCACGCCGCCCCCGGGATTGCGCCCAACGGGATAAGCAGCAGGGCCCGCGTGCGGGCCGCGAGGCGCCCCCCGGCGGTCACCCAGCTTTCGAGCAGGGCGAACAGCAGCAGCGTGAACGTCACGACCGAGCCCACCATCGCTATTCCCCCCACGACCATCAGGCCAACCCGCAGCGACGCACTGCCCGTGAGCAGGAGGACCCTGCCGATGTCGCCCGGGGGCACGGGCTGCCACGCGTTCCAGAACATGTATGCGGGCCCCTCAGCCAGGAGGCCAAAGGACAGGATCAACAGGGGCAGGGCAATCCCGGGCCGGCGGCGGGCGAGCCACGTCAGCAGCAGCATCGCGAGCCCCAGTGTCGTTGTGGCCGTGACCCCGCCCATGAGAACCACCAGTGCCCGCCAACCCCCCGCCTCCCCGGGCGTGGGCACAATGGCGTAGCCCATCCCATCGAACCCAATCTGGAATCCGAGGAACCGCCCCCCCACGGCGAGCGCGACCAGCCCGTGCCCGACGACCTCGTGCACGGCGACCGGAAGAAGGATGGCGAGGTATCCATACGGAATCAAGGCGAACATGGCCGCACCAACAGCCCGCCCGATCCGCAGAGGCGGAGCGGATTCCCCATGCCCTGCACCGCCAGGACTCAGCCCAGACACCACCCGATTATCCGTCACACCCATGGCGGCAGAGGCTAATGGTTGATGCGGCTGCGTGCAAGCTCCGATGGAACGGGCGTTCGCGTGGGTGGTCGAGACCGCAGTTTCTCCCCAACTTCATCGGTAAGGCGACGTCGGTTCCGTTCCCAGATCACCCCCCGAACGCAGTCCGGGGGCGTTGGGAAATGTCGTTGGAACCCTTCGCGCAGTATCCTCCACGACACCCGCGCAAGACTTGACTGGAACGTGCCTGGTTCCTGGATCCCGGTTCCTGATCCCTTCCCGCCCCCGCCCCCCCGTTTCTCCGCTCTTCCGAGAAAGATGTTTACAGGTCGCAACCTCACGACCTAAGCGAACCTTCAGAAGTGTTCCACGAAATCTGATCGCCGGATTTCCTCCGAAATGCCGGTCTTTCCAAGGCATTCCAGGGATCTGCCAGTTCGCCGGTCTCAGCAAAACGTGGAAGACTTTTGGCGATCCGCTTAGTATCAATATCGAGGAGACCGATGAAGACGCAAGACCTCAACCTGTTGCCCGTGGAGACGCTCGACCAGGCGGCCGAGTGCCTGAAGATCATGGCGCACCCCGTTCGCCT
>JAWLCQ010000012.1:0-52104 GCA_041687095.1 Phycisphaerae bacterium
CCCGCAGACCCCGAGCCCGTTTCTGTCAGTCGGATTTGCCGTTTTGAATTTGTTTCGGATTTCGGGTTTCGAGTTTCGGATTTGCCCCCCCCCACACACACCGCCCCGCCGGGAGAACCATTGCACGCCCCGCGCGTGCGAGTATGATTCGGACGGTTGCGAACCCCCGTCCTCGCCCACGGCAAAAGGAGCACACGATGGCCGCCCCGCAGAGCAAGTTCGCCGTCTTCTTCGGCAATCGAGGTTTCTTCCCCGCGTCGCTGCAGTCGGGCGCCCGCAAGGACATGAAGCGCGTGCTCGGGAAGCTCGGGCACGACGTGCTCATGCTCGACCCCCGCGCCACCAACCACGGAGCCGTCGAAACCCCCGCCGAGGGCGAGGTCTTCGCCAACTTCCTCCGCGCCCACCGCGGACAGTTCGATGGGGTCATCCTCTGCCTGCCCAACTTCGGCGACGAAACCGGCGCCGTCGCCGCCCTCCAGGACGCCGACGTCCCCATCCTCGTCCACGCCTACCCCGACGAACTCGACAAGCTCGGGCCCGCCAACCGCCGCGACGCCTTCTGCGGCAAGTTCTCCGTCATGGACGTCTTCACCCAGTACGACATCCCCTTCACCACGCTCACCCCCCACGTGGTGCATCCCGACAACGCCCACTTCGCCGCCAACGTCGACTTCTTCGACCGCGTCTGCCGCGTCGTCAAGGGCCTCCGCCGCAGCACCATCGGGGCCATCGGCGCCCGCACCACGCCCTTCAAGACCGTCCGCTACGACGAGATGGCCCTGCAGCGCTACGGGATCACCGTCGAGACCTTCGACCTCTCCGACGTCTTCGCCCGCGTAAAGGACACGAAGTCCACCGCCCCCGCCGTCCGCGAAAAGAAGGCCAAGCTCAAGGAACTCGCCTCCTGGAAGAACGCCCCCAAGGAGTCCCTCGACACCCTCGCCAAGCTCGGGGTCGTGCTCGACCAACTCATCGCCGACGCCCGCCTCGACGCCCTCGCCCTCCGCTGCTGGACGGAGATGCAGCAGCAGCTCGGCATATCGCCCTGCGTGCTCCTGGGCGAACTCAACGACCGGGGCATCCCCGCCGCCTGCGAGGTCGACGTCTGCAACGCCGTCACCATGCTCGCCCTGTCGCTCGCCTCGGGCAGCCCGGCGGCGTGCCTGGACTGGAACAACAACTACGGCGAGGCGCCCGACAAGTGCATCCTCTTCCACTGCGGGCCCATCCCGCGGTCGCTCATGACCGGTCCGGGCCGCATCTCCGATCACGCCATCCTCTCCTCCGCCGTCGGGGAGGGCTGCGCCTTCGGGTGCAACGAGGGCCGCATCGCCCCCGCCCGCTTCACCTACGGCAGCATGCGGACGGAGGACGGGGAGATGGAGTTCTACCTCGGGGAGGGGCGGTTCACCGAGGACCCCATCCCCGCCGAGTTCTTCGGCTGCGCGGGCGTCGCGGAGATCCCCCACCTCCAGCAGAAGCTCCAGACGATCGGCTACCTCGGGCACCGCCACCACGTCTCCGTCACCCCCGCCTGCGTCGCCGCCCCCGTCACCGAGGCCCTCGAACAGTACCTCGGGGCGGAGGTGACGATCCTGTGAGCCTGCTGGGGATCGATGTCGGAACCACGGGCGTCAAGGTCACCGCGTACGCCGTCGACGGGCGGCTGCTCGCGTCGGCGTACCGCGAGTACGCCGTGCAGTCCCCCCGCCCCCACACCGCCGAACTGGACTCCTCCGCCGTCCTGCAGCACGTCCTGGACGCCATCGCCGCCACCGCCGCCGCCACCGGCGAGGACGCGGTGACCGCCCTGTGCGTCAGCTCCATGGGCGAGGCCATGACCCCCGTCGCCCGCGACGGGACCGTCCTGGGCAGCGCGATCCTGCACGTGGACCCGCGCGGGGAGGAGTGCGTCGAGCGCCTCCGCGAGCGGATCGGGCAGGAGCGGTTCTACGCGATCAACCCCAACGTGCTGGGCGTGAACTACTCCGCCCCCAAGCTGTGCTGGCGGAGAGACCACGAGGGCGACCTCTACGCGCGGGCGGACCGCTTCCTGCTCTGGGGCGACCTCGTCGGAGTCGCCCTCGGATGCGAGGCGGTGACCAGCCCCTCGCTCGCCAACCGCACGCTCCTGATGGACATCCGCCGCGAGGACTGGTCGGACGAGCTGCTGGAGGCGACGGGGATCGAGCGTGAGAAGCTCCCACGGATCGTCCCGGCCGGGACCGTCGCGGGGGAGGTCTCCGCCTCCGCCGCGGCACGCTGCGGGCTGCGGGCGGGCGTGCGGGTGGTGGTCGGGGGGCACGACCAGGCGCTCAACGCCCTGGGGGCCGGGGCGATCGACCCGGGCCAGAGCGTCTGCGGGATCGGGACCGTCGAGTGCACCACGCCCGTGTACGATCACATCCCGCCCGCGGGGACGATGCTCCGCTACGGGCTCAACGTCGAGCACCACGTGCTGCCCGATCGCTACGTGTCGTTCCTGTACAACCAGGCCGGTTCGCTGGTGCGGTGGTTCCGCGACACCTTCGCCGCCGCCGACCGCCGGGGGGCGGGGGCGGGCGAGGACCTCTACGCCGCGCTCTTCGCCGAGATGCCCCCCCGCCCCGCGGACGTGCTGGTGGTCCCGCAATTCGAGATGACCGGCCCGCCGCACTTTGCCCCCGGGGGGCGGGGAACGATCCACGGCCTGCACGCCGACACCTCGCGGGGGGAGATCCTGCGGGCGATTCTGGAGGGCGAGACGTTCTACTTCGTCGAGCTTCTCGACGCGCTGCACTCGCTGGGGATCGACACGTCGGAGTTCCTCGCCACCGGCGGGGGCGCGAAGTCCGACGCGTGGCTGCAGCTCAAGTCCGACATCCTCAACACCCCCTTCGCCCGCCCGGTGAACACCGAGTGCGGAACGGCGGGGGCGGCGATCCTGGCGGGGTTGGGGACGGGGGTCTACGCATCGGCGAACGAGGCGACGGAACAGTTCGTCCGCATCGAGCGCCGCTTTGAACCGAGACAGGCGATGCACGAGGCGTACCGGGAACGCTACGCGCGCTATCGCGAACTGTGCGGGCGACTGGGGTAGGTGATGAAGAGACAGCCCCTCGGGGAGAGGCGCCCAGGCAGCGGGCGGTGAGGGGGTCCTCCGATCACCAGCACGCTCCCGAACTCGCCTCGGGCAATGCCCACGGGACAAGCCCCAACGGGGCGGTCCCGTGGGACGGTCCCACGGGGCTGGACAGCGCCCCGTGGGCATTGTCCGCTGCAAGATCGGGAGCCACCGGTCTGCGGGAGGCGCCCCCTCATCTGTCCCTCGACTTCGCTCGGGACATCTTCTCCCCCAGGGGAGAAGGGTTCGACCCTCCTCACCTTCCCGCGCTTCGCTCGAACAGCGGATTCCCCGGGGTGCTCGTCGGTCCGCAGTTGCAGAGGTAGTTGCCCGGGGCCATGCCCATCGCTTCGCCCAGGGCGTCCCAGGTCGCGGCCGTCCCGTGGCAGACGCTCACGGGGGTGCGGGGCGAAAGCTCCCGCACGGTTTCGATGCAGAAGCGGTAGATCTCCTGGTGCGTCGCCTCGTCGAAGGGCCCGCAGCCCTGCCCCGCCAGCCGCTCCTTCGCCGCCTCCGCCCCCGCCAGCGCGCCCGGGTCCAGCAGGTCCGCGGGCAGGAGGCGGAGCAGATCGGCGTAGCCGAACCATCCGAGCAGTTCGAGCGTCACGAGGTCGGGGCTCGCCGCCGCGAACAGCCGCTCGAACAGCTCGCGGTACTCCGCCCGCCAGTTCCGCACGGGCACGATGGGGCTCAGGCGGGCGCGGACGGTGTACCCGGCCGCCTGGCAGCGGCGCATGGCGTCGATGCGCTGGCCCATGCTGGCGGCCCGGCGGTCCACCAGCCGCGACGGGGTGTCCGAACTCAGCGACCAGGAGATGATCGTCCGCCCGCGGTGCGGGAGGTTCAGGAGCGAGTCGACGTTGTCGCTCTTGGTGAAGAGCATGAGGTAGCGGTTGTCCTCCCGCGCGAAGCGGCGGACGAGGGGAGGGATCGCGTCGTACTCGGGCTCGAAGGGCGGCAGGTCCGTCATGTTGCTGTACTTGTACAGCGTCTGGGCGGGGTGGGCGGCGAAGACGGCATCGAGGCCCGCGACCAGCCGCTCGACGTCCAGGGCGAAGAGGATGAACCGCCCGAACCCGCAGTAGCTGCAGCGGAAGGGGCAGCCCTGGACGAGGTTGAGCGAGATCGCCGACTGGCAGTGGCCCTTGGTGGCGGCGGCCTCGGAGGCGGCGTCGCGGGAGAAATAGTACCACGACTCGCGCTGCGTTTCCCACGTCGTGAACGCGATGATCGCGTCGTCGCCGAACTCGTCCTTCCCGTGCCGCCGGTTCCCGATCGCGCGGATATCGTCCAGCGTGATATCGCGAAGCTGGCGGATGTCGTCGCACCGGAAGTGCGGCAGCATGGCCGCGAGGCGGCGGCGGCAGTTGTCCTGCTCGTAGACGGCCGGATCGACATAGATCGCGCGGGCGGGGATGTCCAGCATGCGTCATCCTTTCGCTCGGTGCCGTTTGGCAGTGTACACAACGGCCCCGGGCGGGAACACCGGAATTTTGAGGAGGCGGGGCGTGGCCGGTTTTCGGTGGGGCTTTTTGGCCACGGCATCGCGCGTGGGGGGGGCCAAATCCGAAACTCGAAACCCGAAATCCGAAACAAATTCAAAACGGCAAATCCGAATGACAGAAACGGGCTTCGGGTCTGCGGGAGGCGGCCACGCAAGCGAAGCGTCCCGTGGCGGGGCCGCGTTTGGGCTTTTTCGGTCCTTCGGATTTCGGATTTGTTTCGGATTTCGTGCTTCGGATTTCGGATTTCGACGATCCAGGCGGGTTCCGGGTGCCATCCAACCCTCCCCGCCCGGGGCGCCACCGTCTTTCGGCCACACCCGGGGCGGGCGGCTTTTTGTCCTTCCCCACCGTTGACTTACGACGCGCGGGGGCATATCCTCACACCTGTCGGTGACGCGGTTTACCCCCCGTCGGAATCGCCAGACGTACCCCAACAGGAGCCGGCCGATGAAACGGATGCTGTCTTTGCTGCTCGTCACGGTGGTGGGACTGAGCGTTCTCACCTCCGGGGCCCTCACCGCCCCCACCCCCTCCCCCGTTCCCATGGAGTGGGAGCTGACCTTCACCCCGGTCACCGCCCCCCGCCCGGTCCGCTTCCGCCCCCCCGGGGCGTCGGAGGACCAGACCTACTGGTACGTCGTCTTCACCGTCACCAACACGACGGGCGAGGACCAGGTGTACATCCCCGAGTTCACCCTCTACACCGACACCGGGCAGGTCCTCAACGCCGGGCAGGGCGTGCCCACCGGCGTGTTCGCCAAGGTCAAGGAGATGTACAACCTCCCCCTGATGCGGGACATGACGAGCATCACCGGGCGGCTGCTGCAGGGCCGCGACAACGCCCGCACGGGCGTGGCGATCTTCCGGGACATCGACCCCAACGCGGCGAGCTTCGAGATCTTCGTCGGGGGCCTGAGCGGGGAAACGGTGCTGGTGCAACTGCCCCGCCCCGTCGAGGTGACGGAGACGACGGTCGAGGGCGACGTGCGGACGGTCGAGCGGGATTCGATCTCGCTGATCAAGACGCTGCAGCTCTCCTTCCGCATGCCCGGGGAGGCGGCCGCGAGGTTCGTGACCGAGCCCAAGCTCGTCAAGCGAATGTGGGTCATGCGGTGACGGAAAAAGAGAGTTGACCCCCGCGGGGCGACTGGGTAGGATGAGGGACTCTCTGGAAGTGAAACCTGCGCGCCCCGGCGGGGCGCCTCGAACTTGGAGTATTGCATCATGGCACATAAAAAGGGACAGGGCTCGACGCGGAACGGGCGCGACAGCCGGGCGCAGCGTCTGGGCGTGAAGACGTACGGCGGCGAGCGGGTGCACACGGGCTGCATCATCCTCCGGCAGCGCGGCACGCCGTTCAAGCCGGGCCACAACGTCGGCCGGGGCCGCGACGACACCCTCTTCGCCCTCGCCGAAGGGACCGTGACCTTCCGCGGGCGGTTCGTGGACGTCATCTAGATCCGCGAGCGAAACGAAAAACGTTCAGGAGGACGGCGCTGACGCGCCGTCCTTTTTCTTTCCCCCCCGGCCCCCGGGCCCGGGAGCATTGGGTCCGGCAACCGGCTCCTATCACCGCATGCACAGGCGAGAACGGTTACGGGATCCGCAGATCCTGCATCCCTGCCTTCTCCGGCAGGGACGACGAATTGCGTCGATGCCATTGGCTCGACAGGAAGCGATCCGAAGAAGGAATGAAATGAAAGAGACACACCTCGGCAAGGCGATGTTCGTCGACGAGGTGGACATCGTCGTGATCGGCGGGGCAGGCGGCGACGGCTGCGTGGCCTTCCGGCGCGAGCGATTCGTCCCCCACGGGGGCCCCTCGGGCGGGAACGGCGGGGACGGGGGGAGCGTCTACCTCCTCGCCGACCCCCAGTACAACACCCTCCAGCACCTCGCGGGGCACCACCACTGGCGGGCGGAGCGCGGCGTGCACGGGCAGGGCAAGGACTGCCACGGGAAGCGGGGCAAGGACCTCCACGTCCCCGTGCCCCCCGGGACCATCATCCGCGACGTCGAGCGGGGCATCATCCTCAAGGACCTCGCCACCCCCGGGGAGTCCATCTGCGTCGCCGCCGGGGGGAACGGGGGCAAGGGCAACACCGCCTTCAAGAGCCCCACGCTCCAGGCCCCCCGCATCGCCGAGCCCGGGGAGCCCGGGCAGCAGCGCCACCTGCACCTCGAACTCAAGCTGATGGCCGACGTCGGGCTCGTGGGCCTGCCCAACGCGGGCAAGAGCACGCTCATCTCCCGCTGCTCGCACGCCCGCCCCAAGATCGCCGCCTACCCCTTCACCACGCTGCACCCCTCGCTGGGGATCGTCGAACTCAGCGGGGAGCGGCGGTTCGTGATGGCAGACATCCCCGGGCTGATCGCCGGGGCCCACACCGGGGCGGGCCTGGGCGACGAGTTCCTCCGCCACGTCGAACGCACCCGCGTGCTCGTGCACGTGATCGACATCGTCCCCCCCGACCGCGACCCCGTCGCCGACTACCGCGCCATCCGCGCCGAACTCGAGCAGTACTCCTCCGCCCTCGCCGCCAAGCCCGAGATCATCGCCGCCAACAAGATGGACCTCACCGGCGCCGACCAGGCCCTCGCCGCCTTCCGCCGCAAGATCAAACGCGAGGTCGTCCCCATCAGCGGGGCGACGGGCCGCGGCATCGACGTGCTCACCGAACGCGTCTGGGCCCTGCTCGCGGAACTCCAACGCTCCGAAACCGCCGCCGCCCTCACCGCCGCCCGCAAGTCCGCCCCCCGCGTCCGGCCCCAGGACCGATGGCAGGAGGATCCCCATGAGTCTTGAGACCATTCCCAGCGTGTTGGCCTGCGACGTCGGCAACTCGGCCGTGCGGATCGCCCACGTCAAGGGCGAGGAGGTCGAGGACTACGCCCGCTTCGCCGTGGGCGACCTCGGGCAACTCGGGTCCGCCATCGCCGAACTGTGGGCCCGCCTGCCCGACCCCAAGAAGCTCGTCGCCTGCAGCGTCAACCCCGCCGCCCTCAAGGCCCTCGAAGCCGCCGTCTCCGACACCCTCCACGTCGACGTCCTCGTCATCGGACGCGACCTGCCCCTGCCCATCGACACCGAACTGACGAACCCCGAAAGCGTCGGGGCCGACCGCGTCTGCGCCGCCGCCGCCGCGTTCGACCGCCTCGGCGTCGCCTGCGTGGTGGGCGACTTCGGAACCGCGACGACGATCGACTGCGTGAGCGACGAGGGCGTGTTCCTCGGGGGCGCGATCCTGCCCGGGCTGCAGATGGCCGCCGACGCCCTCAACCAGCGGACCGCCCAACTGCCCCCCGTCACGCTCCGCGACCCCGACTGGACCTACGGGCGCGACACGCAGCAGGCCATCGTCGGGGGCATCGTCTTCGGCGCGCGCGGGGCCCTGCGCGAACTCGTCGAGGCCTACGCCACCGACCTGGGCAGTTGGCCGCTCGTGATCCTCACCGGCTCCCACGCCCCCCTCGTCTGCCCCCATCCCGGCGAAAACGGGATCGTCCAGGCCATCGTCCCCGACCTCGTCCTCCGCGGCGTCGCCATGGCGTACTACCGCTTCCTGATCAACCGGGCAAGGTAAGGCTGGGGAGTAGTTGACTGGTTGACTGGTTGATTGGTTGACTGGTTGACTGGTTGATTGGTTGATTGGTTGATTGGTTGATTGGTTGACTGGTGATTGGTTGACTGGTTGATTGGTTGATTGGTTGACTGGTTGATTGGTTGACTGGTTGATTGGTTGACTGGTTCATTGGTGACGGGTCCGCGGATCGACCCGTAACTGACTGACCGATACCGGACTCGCCCCTGGACAATGCCCACGGGACGCAGTTCAGTCCCGTGGGACGGTCTTCGCAACCAAACCGCCCGGACTCGCAAATCCCAATGCCCACGGGGCGCTGTTTGCCCCGTGGGACGACCTTCGCAACCAACCGCCTTGAACCCGCTACGGGCCATCCCGGTACGTCCACACCCACGCTCCCTCCAACTCGTGATCCTTGACGTACTCGTAGGCGTTCACCTGGTGTGTGCGGTCCTGCGCGGGTTCCACGTGGCAGCCCTTCGCCCAGACCCGCCCCAGCAGCCCATGCTTCGAGAGTTCGTCGGATGCCTTCTTCTTCGCCCGCCCCACCTTCGCCTTCACGTCGTGGCCCGGGAACTTCGCCAGCAGGTGGTAGTGCACCCGATCCAGGGACAGAACAAGGAGCTGGATCCCCATTCCGCGCAGAGCATCCACCATCGCTCGCCCCGCGAGTCCGCACTGCTCCCGGGTCAGAAACACCGGATCGCTCTTCATCAGGTGATGGGAGTAGAGGAACAGCCCATCGTACTTCCCCTCCGGAGGCGGATTGCGGTAGTCCCCCTCGACGTGCTCGCGGTGCTGCCGGGCACGCCACCCCCGCGGATCCCCGCGAACCCACGTGCCGTACGTGCTGCCACTGACGTGATACCAGTCCATCCATGCAGCCATGGGATCGCTCCAGAACTCTGCAAAGGGATGTGCAACCCGACCCGCAAACCCGTCCGACAGCGGAAAGGGTATGCGGGGGCCAGTGGCAAGTCCAGGGGCAACTTGCTGTGAAGACCGTCCCACGGGACTGAACTGCGTCCCGTGGGCATTGTCCGAAGGAAGCTCGGGCGCGCGGGCAATCCAGGGAAAGCTTCTTCCAGCAGTCTCTGGTATCTCTCTGATACATCCTTTCCTGCACCCTTCCGGTCCCGTATGATCCCCAGCGTCCCCTGCAGGAGATGAAGCACGATGTCCCACACGTTCGCATCCCATTCGTTCGCAGGCTCGGTTCGTATCGCAGGACTCCTCACCATGTGCCTGACCGCCCTCGCGCTGTCCGCCCCACCGTCCGTTCCCGCACCGGGCGTTCCGTTTGCCCCGCCCGACCGCCCCGCCGCCCCCAACGCCCCGCGGATCTTCTCGCATCACACCGACGCGGGCCCCGACGAGACGTTCCTGCTCGTGGGCGAGGGGCTCACCGAGGACGTCGTCCTCTGGGGAACCGGCGACACGGACCCGGCCGGGACGGAGATCCGCCCCAAGGTCCAGTTCTGCAAGGACGGATACCTGGCGGCCACCCTCCCGCAGCGGAGCTACGACGGAGTGTTCGTCGGGTGGGTGCGCGGAGAGGCGGGCTGGAGCGAACCGTTCGTCCTCAACGCCCCCGAGGCATGGTCCGTCACGCCCGACCGCGCGTGCGCGAACCGGGCACTGGAAGCTCAAGAGGCCGATCGTCTCCCTGAAGGGGCATCGCGCACCCCGCGAGCGGACGGCGAGGTGACGCTGTTCGGGCGGAACCTGGCGAGGCGGCCGGACTTCGACCGCAGCCACGTCCTCGCCCTCCCCGCGGCCGGTGGGGCCCCGGTGTCGCTGCAGGTGCTCCAAGCGGACAAGTACGCCCTCCGCGCCCGCATCCCTGAGGGCACGCCCGCGGGCGAGTACGCGCTGCGGGTCCACACGGGCGTTGGCGGGGCGTGGGGCTGGTCGAACCCGCTGCCCTTCACCGTCCTGCCCCCGCGCAAGCAGCCCCAGGTCTTTGCAGTCGAACAGCCGACGGAGGAGTCCCTGCGGACCGCCATCGCCGAGGCGGCGAAACGCGGCGGGGGCGTCGTGGAGCTGCCGCCCACCGCCATCGAACTCACCGCCACCCTGCAGGTCCCCGCGGGCGTGATCCTGCAGGGCGCTAACCGCGGCCGCAGCGTCCTGCGCTTCGTCCCCTCCGCCCCCGAACGCTACACCGCCGACACCCGCCAGGACTGGGGCGTGAGCCCCTGGGGCGGGAGCGACAAGGGTGACGTGCTGGTCTACGAGATCACCGCCCCCGCCGCGGGCGAGTACGACGTGTGGTTCCGCTACGCCTGCGACCAGACGTGGTGGAAGAACCCGGGCATGAGCGGCCGCTGGGGCATCGCGGTCAACGGCGGGGAACCGGCCCGCCTGATGAACGTGCGGAACACGGGCGGGTTCGAGTGGTACCGCTGGCGGAGGACGGGGCGCGTGACGCTCCGCGAGGGCGCCAACCGCGTCGAGCTGCACAACATCGAGGGCGGCAAGTTCGCCCTCGACGCCATGGCCTTCACCCGCGACGCGGACCTGCGCCCCAGCGACGACCCCTACCCGCAGAGCGACGCCCAGACCATCGTCCTCCAGGCCGAGGACGTCGCCCCCGAGTCCGCGGACCGCATCTCGCTGCCCGGCGTGCAGCGCCCCGCGGTGTGGCTGGCGGGCGACGGGGCGGGCGTGCGCGACCTCGCCATCGAGGGCTCGCCCATGGTCGACACGGGCGTCCTCATCCGCCACGCCGACTTCCCCCGCTGGATCGCCGACACCCTCGTCGAGCGCGTCCGCGTCACGGGCATCGAGGGCAAGCGGAGCGAGAACCGCGCGGTCCACTTCGTCTACGCCCTGCGCGCGGTCGTCCGCGGCAACGAACTCTGGGGCCGCTCGCCCCTGTACTTCTCCGGCGCCCGCCTGTGCGAGGCGACGGGCAACCGCATCGTCCCCATGACGCGCTTCGGCGGCAACGCCACCGGGGCCATCCAGGCCCGCACCAACATCCTCGACCGCTGCATCATCGCCGACAACGTCATCGCCAACGCCCCCGCCCAGCACGGGGGCGTCGGGACCGCCCAGCGGATGATCTGGCTGAGCACGGGGCACGGGTCGGTCTCGAACAACTACATCGCCCGCAACCGCTCGCAGCTCGGGCGGTTCGGGGGCGTCCCCGGGACGGACCAGAACGTGGGCGAGAACATCCTCTTCGAGGCCTGCCAGCGCTACGTCTACTCCGGGGCCCCCGCGGCGGCGGAGGGGGCGACGATCACGCTCCCCGCCACGCTGGACCCGACGGACGGGGAGGACCTGGGGACGGTGAACCGCGAGGGCCTGGCGTACGACGAACAGCACCGCGAGACGCCCGCCTTCCCGCCCCCCTTCTCCGACAGCGACGGGACGGGCGAGGGCCCCGCCAACGAGTACTTCGTCGTCGTGCTCGAAGGGCCCGGGATGGGCCAGACGCGGCGCATCGTGCGCCGCGAGGGCGAGACGCTGCACCTGGACGCCCCGTGGCGCGTCGCTCCCACCGCGCAGTCCCGCGTGCTGGTGAGCACGCTGTTCCACCGCAACCTCGTCGTCGCCAACGAGCCGCGCGAGGGCATGTCGGGCGTCCAGCTCTGGTTCACGTGCATCGAGAACGTCGTCGCCGACAACATCATCCGCCACCACCGCGGGGGGGCGCTGTCGCTGTACGGGCGGGTCTCGACGCTCGCATCGTCCAAGCCCCGCATGTGGAACCGCGGGCTCGCCCCCTGCCACTGGAACGTCTTCGAGGGCAACCACACCGAGGACCACAACGGGGGGGCGAGTTTCAGCGGCGGGTTCGGGGACGAGTTCCCCTGCACCTTCCCGCTGCTGCTGGGGAACGTGCTGCGGCACAACTCGCTGTACGAGGTCCGCGGGACGGGCGTGTCGGTCGGGGACCGCGGGCGGCGGGGGCGCGACGCGTCCCCCAGCGTCGCCGGGACGATCGTCGAGTTCAACACCGTCCGCAACGCCCCCCAGACCGCCTACGCCGTCGGGCCCCTCGCCGACTACGTCGTCCTCCGCCGCAACCACGCGTGGTTCTGGTCGCCCCCCCTGCCCGGGGAGGATCGCCACGTCGTGCTCGCCTTCGCCGACCCGGGCACCTACGCCCTCGAGGACAACGTCCACGAGACCCGCTACCCCCGCTCCGCCAAGCCCACCCAGGTCGTCGAGGTCTGGAAGGAGAAGGCCGCCGCCGCCGAGAAGGCCGCCAAGGAACAGGCCGCCGCCGACGCCAAGGCCGCCAAGGACAAGGCCGCCCGGGAGAAGCCCGCCAAGGCCGCCCCGCAACCGGCGGGGCAGACCGCCCACTCCGCCGCGGACGCTGCGCCCCCCACCGGCGATCCCGCCGCCGCGCCCACGCGGCCCCTGCCCCCGTGGCGAAACCTCCCCGCCATGCCCACCGCCCGCCACGACCTGGGCCTGGTGGTCCTCGGCGACCTCCTCCACGCCGTCGGGGGCGCGACGGATACCGTCACCTTCGACGCCGTCGAGGTCTTCGACCCCATCGTCAACAGGTGGGCCGCCCCCGCCGCCCCCCTCCCCCAGGCCCGCGCCTGGGCCGGATCCGCCGCCCTCGACGGGAAGCTCTACTGCATGGGCGGGACCCGCATCCGCACCGCCGCCGAACTCGCCGCCAACCCCGCCGCCCCCAAGAGCGAACTGCTCGCCACGCTCTACGTCTACGACCCCGTCAGCGACCGCTGGACGCCCAAAGCGCCCATGGCCCAGCCCCGCGCGGGCCTCACCGCCGCCGCCCTCGACGGGAAGGTCTACGCCGTCGGCGGCAACACCGACCGCCCGTTCCAGCCCACCGTCGAGGTCTACGACCCGCGGACCGACCGCTGGACGAACGGGCCCGACCTGCCCGAGGGCCGCATGGCCCCCGGGGCGGCCGCCGTGGACGGGAAGCTCTACGTCATCGGCGGGGGGAAGGACGGCAAGCACCACGCCCCCGACGTGTTCATCCTCGATCCCGCCACGGGCACGTGGACGCGAGGCGCCCCCATGCCCGTCGCCCGCCGCGACTTCGGAATCGCCGTCCACCGCGGGCGGATCTGGTGCATCGGCGGGCTCGACGACGAGGGCTACTCCGCAGCCGTCACCGTCTACGACCCCGCCACCGACGCGTGGGAGACCGCCTCCCCCCTCCCGTCCCCCCGCGCCTGGGGCGCCGCCGCCGCCGTCCGCGGCCGCCTGTACTTCGTCGGCGGAGCGGACACCGACCCCAAGACCAACACCTACCGCTGGCTGGACGGCCTGCTGGTCCTCGACCCGCGGGAGTAGAACGATTGCGGATTGAGGATTGGGAACCGTTCACGGGGTGCCACCCTCAAGCGGCGTTGTTTGCCGCTTGGGGGTGCTGCGGCGTGGCGGGCTCACCACCCCCAAGCCGCAAACAGCATGCGGCTTGAGGGTGGCACCCGTTCCCACCGTCCCGTGAACGGATACCAGGATTGCGGCGGTCCGGGATCGCCGGTGAGTTCGGGGGGTCAACGCGCGGGGGGCGTCGGTTGGACGTGGTTGCTCCGCTGCGCTCCGCAAGCCACGGCACCCACCCGAGAACCAGGTGGAACGCGTATGATTCCAGGCGTCCCGATAGGGACGCGATTCCGGGCGTCCCGGTAGGGACGCTGTGACAATAGCCCAGCAGTTCACTGCTGGGAAGCGGGCCCCTTCCCCCTTCCTTTTCTTCTTCTCAAGCCCCGGAAGGGGCGCTTGAGGGGGCGCCATGGATCCAGCCCTCAAGCGCCCCTCCCGGGGCTTGAACTCCCACACGACCGTTACCCAGCAGTGAACTGCTGGGCTATTCTCAAGCCGTCCCTGCCGGGACTCCCGGAAACGCGTCCCGATCGGGACGCCCGGACCTCCCTCTCCGGGACGACAGGCAGACCCTGAGCTGTCTGGCAGCCGGGCCGCCGAGATGTGTAGAACAACGACGAGTCCGCCCCCCCCTCCCACCCACGCAAATCCGAAATCCTCTTCCCCTCTGCACTGCAAACGCGCAAGGTCCTCGCTTTTTCGAGGATGTTCTCTGGTCGTCAAACGGCGCTCACTTCGATTGGGGCCATGGCAGGGGCGACAACCCAATCGAAAATCGAAAGTCGAACATCGAAATTGGGAGCGGGCGCAGCCCGCGCTGCGTCTCGGCGTCTCCGCGGGCCATCCGCAGACCGCCCCCGCTATAATCCCTGGCTGCACCGTGCGCGGCGAGACTGGGGCTTGCATCCCCCGCTTTGCGCGCCGATAATCTAGCGGAGTCTGGAAACGCAGTGCACGGATCCGCCGCCGACGCGGGAAGGAGCCATTGGTATGAACATCGTGCTCGATCGAGTGCTCGTGCTGGGGTTGGCCGCGGGGCTGGGGCTGGGATTGCTCGGGTGCAATGTCCGCCCGGCCGTCCCCCAGGGAGTCGAGGGCCGCCCCATCACCGCCCTGTCCCTCGACGCCGACGACCCCACCGAAGTCGCCGCCGTCAGCGCCGCCGAGTGCGCCCGCGTCGAGTACGCCTACCGCCTCGACGTGCTCGAGGGCTACTACGAGTCCATCGGCGACCTGGTCAACCTCCGCTGGGCCCGCCGCGAAGCCGAGAACCTCGAAAAGGCCCAGACCTTCCGCTGGAGCGGGGTCACCGTCGTCCCCCCCGCCGGGGAGACCGTCGCCGGGGCCGATGAGAAGGTCCTCGTCGAGAACGTCATCGCCGCCCGCGCCCAGTGGCTCAACGCCATCGAGCAGCTCGAAGCCGTCCTCGCCGCCAAGAGCGCCACCGTCAAGCTCGCCGCCGTCCGCAACGTGCAGGAACGGTTCTTCCCCGAGAACACCTACACCTACCTGCTGTCGGCCGAGATCCCCCCCGCCGACCTCCGCCCCGCCGAGGTCATCCCCGAGGCGGAGGCCCTCTACGACAAGGCCCTGGCGCTGCACAGGCAGGGCAAGGGCGCCCTGCACACCTTCCTCACCACCGACTACGACAAGCAGCGCCGCGCCCTCATGCTCTTCCAGGAACTCGTCAACCGCTACCCGCGCTCCACGAAGATCGCCTTCGCCGCCTACTACATCGGCGACATCTACAAGGAGTACTTCGACGAGTACGTCCGGGCGGTGGCGTGGTACGAGCGCGCGTGGCAGTGGGAACCGGCCCTGCCGCTCCCCGCCCGCTTCCAGGCCGCGACCGTGTACGACATCCACCTCAAGGACCCCGACCGCGCCGTCCACCTCTACCGCGAAGCCATCGACAAGGACCCCTGGCGCCTCGGAAACGAGTCCACCGCCCGCCGCCGCATCACCGAACTCACCGCCCCCCCGCAGCAGCGGTAACGCCAAACCGTGAACGGTTACCGAACATCGAAATTCGGAGCGGGCGCAGCCCGCCCTGCGGAGTCATGCCGTCTCCGCACCCGGCGACGGTGAAGGGCTCTCGAAAGGGCAACCCATGATGGTCCTGCTGCTGACGTACCTGTTTGTCGCCCTGACCATCTCGTTCCTCTGCTCGCTGCTGGAAGCGGCCCTGCTCAGCGTCCCGCGCTCGCACATCGCCGTGCTCGTGGAGCAGGGCTCGCGGGCGGGGGAGCGCCTGCGGCGAATGAAGGACGACGTGGACCGCCCGCTGGCGGCGATCCTGACGCTCAACACCTTCGCCCACACCCTCGGGGCCGCCGGGGTCGGCGCCGAGGCCACCCTCCTCTGGGGCGATGCGTCGGTCGGCGCCGTCAGCATCGTCGTGACCCTCATCATCCTCATCTTCTCCGAGATCATCCCCAAGACCCTCGGGGCCGTCCACGCCAAGGCCCTCGCCCCCTTCACCGCCTGGGCCATCGGCCTGCTGATCGTGCTCCTCCGCCCCTTCGTCGCCGTCTGCGACTGGGTCTCCAAGCTCCTCTCCCGCCGCGCCCCCTCCGCCCCCACCATCAGCCGCGACGAGGTCCGCAGCCTCGCCTCCCTCGCCATGGAGGAAGGCGCCATCGACCACGACGAGGCCCGCGTGATCCGCAACCTCATCGCCCTGCGGGAAACAACGGTCGAGCAGGTGATGACCCCGCGAACCGTCATGTTCACCCTCCGCGCCGACCAGACCGTGGAGGACGCCCTGAGCGGGGAGCTTCCGCGCTTCGCCCGCATCCCCGTCGTCGGAGCGTCCCTGGACGACACGCGGGGGATCGTCCGCCGCCAGCAACTCTTCCACGCCCTGAACGAGGGACGCAGCGAAACGAAACTCGGCGACCTGGTGGCCCCCGTCCATGCCGTCCCCGAGCAGGCGAAGCTCTCGGCCGTGCTGGCCGAGTTCCTCCGCCGCCGCGAACACCTCTTCCTCGTCGTCGACGAGTACGGCGGGACGGCCGGGATCGTCACGCTCGAGGACATCATGGAAACGCTCCTGGGCGTGGAGATCGTGGACGAGACGGACGCGGTGGCGGACATGCAGCAACTGGCGAAGCAACTCCTCGCCCACCGCCGCCACCACCACCGCCAGTGATGCGCCTCCCACTCGAAACTGTTTCGAGAACCCGATTTCACCGCCAAGACCGCAAAGATCGCAAAGCGAACTGGGCGTGAAGAGCGGATACTCTGCCTACTCCTTGCGTTCTTTGCGGTGGCTTCTGAAACAGTCTCTGAATTCCCGCGCGGGTGCCCCGCGCGCTCGTGCGAGCACGGCTGCAAACAGCGCAGCCGTGGAGGATATTGCGCGAGGGGCTCCGACGGCAGTTCCCAACGCCCCCCGACTGCGTCGGGGGGGTGCCCGGGAACACCAGAAGGGACGCTTTCTCCACCCCAAGGCACCCCCCGGACGCAGTCCGGGGGCGTTGGAGGCGATCCCCTCCAAGAGACCCGGGACCCTTTGGTCGCAAACCACTGATGTCCTGACGGTTACCTCAGATTCCTCTGGGTTTC
This sequence comes from Phycisphaerae bacterium, assembly GCA_041687095.1. GTDB lineage: Bacteria > Planctomycetota > Phycisphaerae > SM23-33 > SM23-33 > JAWLCQ01. Next base: position 17,094 of record JAWLCQ010000012.1, read on the forward strand.
GCACAAGATCCTCCGTGATTTGCGAAGCGCAGCGTAGCAACCACGTCCCACCGACACTGCATGCGAATCACCTGGGATGCGTATGAGCCCCCACGCCCCTCCGCTCTACGATGGATTGCCGCCTGGGGCCTGCGGGGCGGGAACGGAGCGGGCGGAGGGGGCGACAGACGGCGAAAAACCCGTCTCGCAACGCACGGCCGCGAGGGACGTTAGGGGAGTGCGAATCGAAATTCCTTGGCGATCCGGGAATCCGTGGTTCAATCGTGGTGACGTGCGCCCGGGCGCAAGAGGTGCGCGCGGGCGCCGTGGTGCGCGCGGGTGCCGTGGTGCGCGCGGGTGCCGTGGTGCGCGCGGGTGCCGTGGTTTGCGAAGCGCAGCGTAGCAACCACGTCCAACCGACACGGCATGAGAGTTACCTGGGATGCGTCTTACATGCGCCCGGGCGCAAGAGGTGTGCGCGGAGAGCGGCGGCGGTTCGGGCGAGGCGGCGAGCGGCGGCCGGCGATTGGGTTTGTTTTCGATGGTTCGGCCGGATGGGTTCGTTCCGCGGATCGGGGCGTGCCGGTGGTCCCAGGGCCCCCTCACCGCCCTCGCTGCGCTCGGGCACCTCTCCCCCGGGGGAGAGGGGTTGAGGCGCCGATCGACGCGTTGGCTTTGTTTTGCACGATCGGCTGCCTTTGTTTCGCAAGGCTGGCGCTTGGCTTTGTTTCGCATGTCGGCGGTTGGCTTTGTTTCGCATGGTCGGCTGATTGGGTTCGTTTCGCATGGTCGGCGGTTGGGTTCGTTCCGCAGGGTTGCATGTGCGGACGGGGCGGGTGCGGGACGGGTGCGGGACGGGTGCGGGACGGAACATGCGGGGGCGGGGAGCGTTATAATGAGAGACGGTTGCTTCGGACCCGAACGGACGATATATGCATGGAGACGGTTCCCCAGGCGCCCCGCCCCGTCCGCGGGGGCCGCTGAGATACGGAAAGAGGGTATGACCATGATCGCCGCCCGCACCCGCATCGCCCTCGTTGCCGTTCTGGGCCTCGTGCTCGTGGCCCCCGCACTGGCGTGGGAGAACCCCAAGGCCCAGCCTCCGCAGGCCAAGCCCCAGCGGATCAACGCCGCCGAGAGCCTCCCGCCCCTGCCGCTGCCGGCCACCCCGCTGCGGCGGTCGGAGCGCAAGCGCGAGCCCGCGCCCCCGGCCCTGGTGGGGATGATCAACTTCTCCGAGGAGGGCTACCGCATCGTCGACGGGCGGCGGGTGAAGGCCGACTCCTTCCCCACCACGTCCATCGACATCGAGCGGCTGATGAACTACGCCAACAGCCGCCTGCAGATCCGCTACCGCTTCGCCCGCATGACGCTCGACGGGTTCTCCTGGGACCCCACCGAGACGCCCCTGCTGTACCTCACCGGGTGGACGGAGATGCCCCCCCTGTCCGAGGAGATGCTCGACCGACTCCGCCGCTACCTCTACGACGGGGGAACGCTCGTCCTGCACGCCCAGTGCGGGCGCGAGGAGTTCGTCAAGACCGCCCGCCGCGAGGTCGGGCGGCTGTTCCCCAACCGCCAGCTCGCCTCCATCGACACCGACAGCCCGCTGTTCAACGCCTTCGTGAAGATCGACCGCATGCGCTTCCGCAAGGACAGCGAGGACTTCAAGTCCATCCCCCCCTACCTGGAGGCGATCTACCTCGGGTGCCGCCCGGCGCTGATCTTCTCGCCCATCGACCTCAACTGCGGGTGGGACGTGGTGAACCACCCCATCGAGGGCGGGATCCTCTACCACCAGGACGACGGGTGCGCGCTGGGGACGAACATCATCACCACCGTGCTCGCCAACTTCCAGTACGCCCGCGCGTGGGGCGTGCAGAAGGTCTACCACGAGCAGGGCGACGAGACGCGGGACCAGCTCGTCATCGCCCAGGTGGCGCACAACGGGGAGTGGGACCCCACGCCCCACGCCCTGCCCAACCTCATGAAGTACATCCAGACGCACACCACGCTCAACGTCCAGTTCAAGCGCGAGGTCCTCGACTCGCTCGCCGACGTCGACGTCTTCAAGCACCCCGTGCTCTACATCACCGGGCTGCGGGACTTCAAGCTCAGCGACAGCGAGGTCGCCCGCCTCCGCAACTACCTCCAGAGCGGGGGCGTGCTCATCGGGGACGCCGGGGCCGGCCGCCAGGCCTTCGACGCCGCCTTCCGCCGCGAGATCGCCCGCGTCCTGCCCGACCGCAAGCTCGAACTGCTCCCCACCGACTCGCCCCTGTACGACATGCCCTACAAGGTCGGAACCGTCGAGTACAGCCCCATCGTCCGGGAGCAGGACCCGTCGCTCAACGCCCCCACCATCGAGGGCGTCCACGTGGACGGGCAACTGGCGGTGATCTACTCGCGCTTCTCGCTGGCGAACGGGTGGGAGCAACTGGGCTTCGCCTACAGCCGCGGATACGCTGAAGCGGACGCCCTCCGCATCGGCGTCAACGCCATCGCCCACGCCCTGACGCACTGACGCACCATCCCCGGTGCGGAGGGCAGCCTCCGCACCGGGGATGGATGCCTCACGCCCGCCCCAACCGGTCGAGCGGGAACGGCGGGGCGGCGAGCGGGCGGACGGCGAGGGACATCAGGGCCAGTTCGCCGTCGTCGCCCGCAATGCGGTTGGAGCGCAGGGCCCCGCAGCGGCGGCAGCGGTGGATGATGGCCCACTCGCCTCCGTCGCGGGTCCACACCGCGATGGGCTCCATCTCGCCCCGACAGCCGTTGCGGCGGTCGCCGGGGCGCAGGTCCACGTGCAGGCTCCACAGGCAGTGCGGGCAATGGTTACGGTGCTTCGTCCCGCCCTCGGGCGGGGTCACGGTCTGCCGGCAGTGGCAGCAGAGGAACGCCGCCGGCGCGTCGGCGGGCGGTTCGGGTCGTACGTATCGCAAGGGAACGTCTCCCGTTGTGCATGGGGTTGAGGTGCATCACGAAACCGGCGTATGCCCAAACGGGAACTGCGGCAATCATCAGGTGTCCTTTCCGTCTGCGGGATCTGGCCTGGCTGGGCGCGCACACGCGCACCGTCAAAGGTTCGGGGGGCGCGCAGTCCGATCCCCGATCAGGACCGCGCGGAATCCGTCGTGCCCGAGAGGTGGCGACAGAGAGGCAGAGCGTAACGCGGGAGGGAGGAGCTGAGGAGAAAGCAGCGTTCAGCTATCAGCTGTCAGCTATCAGCCTTCAGCTATCAGCTTTGAGCGATCAGCTTCCGTAGGTCAGCTTTCAGCGTCACCGTGCGCCTTCCGCCGTTCAGCTTCCCGCTGAGTGCCGATAGCTGATAGCTGAAGGCTGAACGCTGACTGCTGAAAGCTCACTCGCGATACGATCAGGCGTCTGGGGCGACCCCGGGGGCGCAACCCACAATGACCTCGACTCGTGCCTGCATGAAAACGCTCCTTTCATCTTCAGGCCCTGCACCAGGGCCGACTGTGCCTATCATCGTAGCACGCGGGTTCGTGGCGTCAAGAGGTGGGGGCGGATCGCGAGATCCGCTACCGCCCCGCGTAAAGCCACTCCAGGGGCGCGCGGCGGATGCACAGGTCCTGCAGCACCGCCCCGCGCCCGCCCCCGCCGCAGCAGTATGCAAGCAGCACCGCATCCTCCACCTCGTGGATGGCGATGTAGCAGAAGCCCCGCGCGGGGTCCGTCTCGAGGGCCCGGTGGTGCTCCCACGTCGCCCCGTCATCGTGGCTGACGGCGGTGACGAGCGGGGTGCGGTTCCAACTGGAGGACGGGAAGCCTCCTGGCGGGGGTGCGGGTGCGACGCTGCCGCCGTGGTCGTTCCAGACCGCCAGCAGGTCCCCCGTGGCGGTGAGGCGCTTGATGGACAGGGGGGAGCATGGGGAGCGGAAGGCCGAGGGCTTCGGGGGCGTCCACGTCTCCCCGCCGTCCTCGGAGACCATCTCGTACTGGCAGCCGGCGTCGGTGCGGGCCCAGGCGTAGAGGCGTCCGTCGCGAAGCTCGACGACGCCCGGCTCCTGCAGGCCCGACGGGCAGCGCCCGGGGAACGCCCACCAGTCCCCCGCCTCCCGCCAGTTCCGCCCCCCGTCGTCGGACAGGAAGAACATGGCCAGCCCCCGCCGGTCCAGGGCGGACCCATCGGCGGGGTCGGCGTCGCGGCGGGTCCGGTGGAAGCCGGCCGGGGCGATGAGGCGCCCGCTGCGCAGTTGGATCACGCGGTCGTTGTTGACGACGAAGTAGCCCGGGGCGGGGATGCACAGCGTCGGATCGCCCCAGGCCTGCCCCTCGTCCTGCGATACGCGCAGGTACAGGCGGCAGTCCCGCAGGCTGTTCTTGCGGAGGTAGAACAGCCCGACGCGCCCGTCGCGGAGGCGAAGCAGCGAGACGCTCATCACATTGCAGCCGCCCTCGTTGGGGACGAGCGTCACGTCGGAGTCGGACCAGGACCGCCCCCCGTCGGAGGAGACGCGTGCGGCGATCTCCGCGGCGGCGTGGTCGGACCAGTCGTCTCCGAGGTAGCGGCTGTAGGCGAAGAGGATCCGCCCGTCGGCCAGCGTGAGGAACGCGCCCTCCGAGTTTCGCGGATTCCCTTCACTGTGGGGTAGGTCAAGGGCAAGGGGGGGCGGCGGCATGGTGGGCTCCAGGGGGGATGGGCTTCACGGCTCCGGCGGTGGGCCATAGGCGTCGGCGGCGCGGGGGGCGTGGTCGATCGCATCGAGCAGTTCCGCCACGGTGGTCTCGATGAGGGCGATGTCCTGGTGGAGTCTGGCGCCGGTGGTGAACAGCAGCCACGCGGCATCGCCTTCGACGAAGACGACGGGGTCGCTCACCCTGCGGTTGCCCTCGCCCACGTCCCCGTGCCGCAGCAGCACCCGCGGGCCCCCGAGGGGCGCCAGGTCCCGCCCGACCTCGACGACCCACAGGTCGGTCACCGGCCCGCCGGGGATGGCGTAATGGCCCCAGTCGGCGTGGAAGGCGATGAAGTGCCTGCCCTGCAGGGCGAAGAGGTACGCGCTGCACAGCGTGCTCACGTCGGCGAGTCCGCGGACGTCGATGACGGTCCCGGGCTGCAGCGTCCAGGAGCGGGCGTCGGGCGACACGGCGGAGAGGATCCCGACCTCGTTGGCGGTGCGTCCGGGGAGGAGCATGACGTAGCGGGCGCGGGGCGAGGAGGCGGGGTGCTCGAAGACCCGGGCGTAGAACGCGCCCTGGGGGTTGGGGAAGCGGGAGGAGTCGATGGCGGTCCCGGCGTATTCGAAGGCGAGCCCGTCGCGCGAGGTCGCCAGGCGGGTGGTGTCGTTGTCCCCGTGGTAGTACATATGGAGCAGGCCGGTCTCCGGGACGAACAGGGCGTGCGGGCTGGACACGTGCCCGACGTGGTAGTGCGGCGGCCAGTCGCGGGCGATCACCGGGTTGCCCTCGTACTCCGTCCACGGCCCGGCGGGCGAGGGGGCGTGCGCGAGGCAGATCCCGCCCGGGCTGTTGTGCGGGGCGTAGTACATGTAGTACCGCCCGAGCGGGCGGGGCAGCGCCTTCTGGGCGTCGAGGATCGTGGGGAAGATGATGTCGCCGCACGGGTTGTACCGCAGCTGGTCCGGTGCGAGGATCACCTGCGTGCGCTCGGGGTGAATCATACAGCCTTTCCTGTTCTCTGCAGGTGCCGGTCGGCGAAGTCGAGGTAGTTCCGCCAGTCCCAGGGCGTCACGTCGTGCCCCCCGGTGCGGACGTGGTAGCCCAGCGTGCCCATGACGGGGTGGTCGCAGGGGGGCATGTCGGTGGCGGGCAACCCGTCCGTGCCCAGAAGGCGATACACCGGATCGGCGGCGAGGAGGGAGAGGAACTCCCCGCGCGGGTCGGCCCAGAGGTCCTCAGAGGCGCTGGCGACGTAGAGCGGGCGCGGGGCGGTGAGTGTCAGCAGCATGTGCTGATCGACGGGGCAGTCGCTCTCGCGCCCGTTGTAGCGTTTGAAGTTCCCGCAGAACCAGTGCGGGAAGCTGGTATTGATCCGCTCGACTGTCTCCCCGAAGCAGCGGCGGGACAGGGCGGCGCCGCCGCACCCGGAGTTGTTCGAGATGGCGAGGGCGAAGCGCGGATCCGTCGCCGACGCCCACAGGGCGGTCTTGCCCAAGCGGCTGTGGCCGATGACGGCGAGGCGGGAGGCGTCGACGAGTTCGTCGGTCTCCAGGTAGTCCGCCGCCCGCGAGAGCCCCCACGCCCAAGCGGCGATGGCGCCCCACTGGTCATCGGCGGGGCGGGACTGGCCCGCGGGCACGAACCGTAGCCGCACGCTGCGGCCGAACTCGGCGGGGTCGTCGGGCTCGATGTCGCAGTAGTTGATCGTCCCCAGCCCGTAGCCTCGCTGGAGGATCGCCTCCACCGCCCACCGCGCCGATGCGCTCCCCCGGGCGGCCTCCGTCGCGCGGTTCCCGGGTTGCGGTACGCGGCCTCCGGCGCGGACGTAGCCCTCGGGCAGCCAGATGCCCGGGTCCGCGTGCACCGTGTGGTTGCCGCCGAAGTTCAGGCCCAGGAACAGCGGGACGGGGCCCTCGGCGCCGGCGGGCAGGTACAGCAGCACGTCCATATCGGGCCCGTCGTCGGTGAGGCGCAGGCGGACCTGCCTCCGCACCGCCAAGCCGTTCAGGGCGGCGGCGGCGGTCTCGCAGCGCACGGCCGCCGCCCCGCCCGCGGGGGCGGGGCAGCGGCCGTAGACGTGCTCCTCGAACAGGCGGAGGATCTCGCCTCGCCGGGCGGGCCAGTCCTGCGGGCCTGTGACGCGCTGCCCGCTCTCGCTCACCAGCGGGTCGGGGAGCGTGTAGGGCGGGACCTGGGCTTCGTTGTCGATCACGCCGTCTTCTCCGGGGCCGCCCAGCGGACGGCGTTGACGATCATGCGCTGGAAGTTCTCGTTCCGCGTCTGGACCTCCCCGTGCCCAAGGGCCGTGTAGAACACCCGCCCCTTGCCGTACGGTTTCACCCAGGCGATCGGGCGGTCGAAGCCCTTCCAGAACGTGCTCATCAGCAGCTCGAAGTGCCCGTACGTCTCCATGAGGTACAGCTCCTCGGGCATGACGAAGTCCTCGACGCCGGCCATGATCGGGTGGGTGCGGTTGAGGACGTTGAAGGTCAGTTCGATCTGCCCCGGGGGGTGGGTGAGGAACTTCCCGCCGACCATGTTGATGTACCCGGGGGTGTTCTTGAACGAATCGGCGGCGGAGTGGACGGGGATGAACCCCTTGCCGTTGACGATCCCGCCCAGCAGCCCGCCGCGCTGCTCGTCGGTGAGGTCCTCGCCCGTGGTGTAGTCGAGGATGACGTCGTAGGGGGCGATCCGCTCCTTGGTGAACTCGTCGCGGTCCTCCGTCGTGGTGACGTCGAACCCGGCGGCGGTGAGGAACTCCTTGTAGATCGGGCCCATGATGGAGAACTGGTGGAAGTTCTCGGTGTGCCCGCCCATGACCAGGACCTTGATCGCATCGGCGCCCATGGGGTCGCTCCTTTCGGGTTGTGCAGTCCTTCGCCTTCGCCGACGGCAGCGAAGGCGGGAAAACATAGGGACAGGCCCTACGTTTACGTTCTCGATACATCGCCCGCAAGGCCTTCCGCCTCGGGGACGTTCCAAGCGTGTACCCTCGCGCGCGGAGGGATGCAAGAGGGTTTCGGCCGGGTGCTGCGGCTGCGCTTCTTACAGCCGGGCGGGCCGCCGGTTCGCGAGGGGCGCGGGTGCCGCGGAACGCGGTTGCTCCCGTCTCCGCCAAGGCTCCGCCGAGGTAACCGTTCACGGGGTGCCACCCTCAAGCGGCGCCGTTCAGCCGCTTGGGGGTGCTGCGGCATGGCGAGCCCTACACCCCCAAGCCGCGAACTGCATGCGGCTTGAGGGTGGCACCCTGTTTGAACGGTCCCGTGAACAGTTCCCCGCCGAGGCAAGCCGCTGCGCTCCGCAAACCACGGCGTCCGCCCTCCCTCGCGGCCCCTCTTCTCTTCGTTTTTCCCCCACCGACCCCGCGTCGGTGGTAAGCGGCTGTTGACTACCCACAGCCTTCCCCGATCTCCTTCTTCTTTTCCCCACCGACCCCGCGTCGGTGGTTCAAACGGCTATCGACTACGGGAACGACGAGCAACGCCTCCTGCCCGTGGGGGCCCTGAGGGCCCTGCGGTAGCGAGTAGCCGGCTTACCACCGACGCGGGGTCGGTGGGGAGCAGATACGGTCGTGCACGTGAGCGACTGCGTGCGAAACGTGTACGTGCGGAACTGCGCGTTGATTCCTCCCCGGTCGCCTTGGCACAATGGCGAAGATGGATTCCTCGGGTGGACAGGTCGGGGTTGTCGAGCGGGTTCTCGCGTGCGAGCGCAAGGTGGTGCTGCTGCGCGGGCCCGCCGCGTCGGGCAAGACGACGGCGGTGCTGGGCCTCTACCGCCACTACGCCCCCCCGGGCGAGCCGTCCCGCGCCCTGCTGCTCGCCCCGGGCCAGACGGCCGTCGGGGCCCTTCGCCGCCGCCTGCTCGCCGACGCCCCCGGGGGGACCGTCGTGTCCCCGCAGATCCTCACCTTCGCCGCCCTCGCCGCCCGCGTCCTCGCCGACGCCCACGCCGGGGGCGCCACGCTCTCCCCCCTCCGCCGCCGCCTGCTGCTCCGCGAGATCGTCGACGACCTCAACGAGGCCGGACGCCTCCCCATCCTCCACACCGTCGCCGATACCGCCGGGCTCATCGCCTCCCTCGACGCCACCATCGCCGAGATGAAACGCGCCGCCGTCCCCCCCGAGTCCCTCGCCGCCGCCTTCCAGACGCTTCCCCCCCACCAGGTCCCCCTCAAGCACCGCGACCTGCAGGTCGTCTACCAGGCCTACCAGGACCGCCTGCACGCCCTCGACGCCTACGACCTCGAGGGCCGCATGTGGCAGGCCAAAGACCTCCTCCTCGCCCACCCCGACGCGGACCTGGGCGTCGCGGGCGTGCGGGCCCTGCTCGTCGATGGGTTCACCGACTTCACGCCCACGCAGATGCACATCCTGCTGCGGCTGTCGCTGCACGTCGAGCGCGTGGTCATCACGCTGCCCCTGGGGGGCGACGCACGGGAGCGGATGTGGCGATGGACGGACCGGTCCCTGGTGTCGGTGAGGCAGTGGTTCGGGGAGTTCCTGGAGGAGATCGTCCTGCCCGAGTCGTCGATTGTCCGGGGGCATCCCCCCGACGCAGTCGGGGGGCTTGGGGAAGCGAGCGCGTCCGAAGCGGTTACGATTGGGGATCGGTTCTGGGATCGGGTGTTTTGCTACGACCCCGCCCCCGCACCCACCGAGCCCCCTGCGAACCTGCGGGTCATCGCGGCGGTGGGGGCGACGGGGGAGGTGTCGGCCGTCGCGCGGCGCGTGAAGCGGCTGCTGCTGGACGGCGCGCGTCCGGGCGAGATCGCCGTCTGCGCCCGCTCGCTCGACGCGTACCGCCCGCACGTCGAACGCATCTTCCGCGAGTTCGACATCCCCTGCCCGCAGCGCCCCATCCCGCTGAGCGACGTACCCGTCGTCCGCTTCCTGCTGGACGTGATCGCCCTGGCGCCCGAGTTCGCCTTCGACGCCGTCCTCCGCGTCCTCAAGAGCAGCTACTTCCGCCCCGAGGCCCTGGGACCCTTCACCGCCCACACCGCCGCCGTCGCCGAAATGCTCATCCGCCGCGGGAACGTCCTCGACACGCGGGAGAGCTACCTCGCCGCCGTCGAACGCTTCGCGGGACGGCTGGAGGCGAGGAAGCAGCGGTCCTCCGCCTCCGACGCGGCCGCGCCGGAGGCCGACCCGTTCGCCGGGCCCGACCCCTTCGCGGGACCGGGAGAGGATGCGGACGCGCGCCTCCCCGGCGAACCGCAGGCCCCCGCGGACCCCCTCCCCACGTTCTCCGACGCCGACGACGCGGAACTCGGGATGGACCTGGGGAACATCACCGCCTCCGGGAAGGACGTGCGGGCGGCCGGGGAGATGCTCACCGCCCTGTTCGACCTCGCCGACTCCGCCCGCCAGGCCCAGGGCGCCCCCCGCAGCACCGCCGGCAGCAAGACGCGGGTGCAGCGGCTGATCGACGCCGTCGGCGCCGTCCGCACGGTGGCCGCGATGGACGACGAGGAACTCCTCGCCCGCGACCTCCGCGCGATCCACGAACTGCTGCAGGTCGCCGACGAGATCCCCCAGCGCGTCACCGACCCCGACCGCCTCCGCGAGCTGCTGGGCACGGTCGAGTGCCCCCCCGCGCGGACCGAAGCGCTGGTGGACGTGCTCGACGTCCTCGACGCCCGCCCCGTCCGCTACCGTCACGTCTTCCTCCTCGGAACCGCCGAGGGCCAGTTCCCCCTCAAGCAGTCCGAGGGCTCGCTCATCGGGGAGGGCGACCGGCTGAACTGGACGGGCGGGGGCGTGTTCCTCGACTTCCGCCAGGACCTCATCGCCCGCGAGATGCTCCTGTTCTACCTCGCCATCTCCCGCAGCGACGGGACGCTCACGATCACCTACCAGGACACCGACGCGTCCGGCCGTGCCGGGGCGCCCGGGGCCTTCCTGCACGCCCTGCTCGCTCCGTGGGGCGGGATGGAGGCGGGGAGGGCGGCGGGGATCGTCGAGCGCGTGGGGCCCGGGAGCCTCTCGCTGCCGCTGCAGGACATCGCCTCCCCCCGCGAGGCCGTCACCGCCGCCCTCGCCGCCTGCAGCGTCGATGACTTCGCCACCGCCCGCACGGCCCTGGCGTGGGCGGGGCGATGGAGGCCCGACACGCTCCGCACCGCCGCCGCGGGGATGTTCGCCCGCGTCCGCCGCTGGACGCCCGGGGCCTGCGACGGCTACGACGGGCGGATCCGCGATCCCGAGTTGCTGGGCGCCCTGCACGATCGGTTCGGGACCGCCCCGCTGTTCTCGGTCTCGCAGCTCGACCTCTACGGGCGCTGCCCGTGGTCGTACTTCGCCCGCTACGTGCTGCGCCTGGCGCCGCTGGACGTTCCGCAGCGGCAGCTCCAGCCCGTCGCCAAGGGCGTCTTCTGCCACCGCGTGCTGTACCGCATGATGAAGCACCTCCACGCGGAGCACGGTTCCGTCCGCCTGCACGAGCTGGACCCCGCCCTCGTCGACGCCGCCCTCCACGCCGCCGTGGAGTACGAGCACCAGACGCTCCTGGCGTCCAAGCCCCCCTACCCGCAACTGTGGGACCTGCAGCGCCGGGGCATGGAGCGGGAGTTGCGGGACTACATCGCCCAGCAGACGCAGGTTTGGTTCGGGGAGCTGGGGGCGGGGAGCGAGTACTTCGAGCTGGCGTTCGGGATGGAGGTGCGCTCGGGCGAGGTGGGCGACCTCGCCGATCCCACGCCCTTCACCCTCCACACCCCCGCCGGGCCCATCGGGCTGTGCGGGAAGATCGACCGCGTCGACCGCGTCCAATGGGACCATCAGGCCGGGCTCATGGTCGTGGACTACAAGACCGGCAAGTGCCCCAACCGCGCCGAGATCCTCGCAGGCCGCAACGTCCAGCTCCCGCTGTACGCGATGGTCCTGGAGGGCCGCCTCGGGGAGAAGGCGTTCGGCGGGGCGTTCCACGGGGTGGGCGACGCGAAGATGCAGGTCTTCGCGGAGTTCGACTACAAGCGGGGCAAGTTCGCCGGGTGCGACACGTACGACGACGACCGTGCCGCCGTCCTCGACACCGTCGGGGGATTCGTCGAGGGCATGCGGACGGGACGGTTCGACCTGCTGCCCTCCACCGAGTGCTCCGCCTGGTGCCCCTACCGCCAGATGTGCCACCACTCCGACGCCCGCGCGCTGCACAAGGCCTCCGCGGAGGAAGGGGCGGGCGCGGCGGCGGGGAGCGGGGAGGAGGGCGACGAATGATCGACGACCGCCTGACGCCGCAGCAACGCCGCTCCGCCATCGAACTCGCCTCCGCCAACCTTGCCCTCCGCGCGGGCGCCGGGTGCGGAAAGACGCTGGTGCTGGCACGCCGATACACCGAACTGCTCCGCCAAGTCGCCGCAGACGCCGAGGCGGGAACGGACGCCTCGCCCGCACCGGGCACGCGGCCGCGAAGCCCCCTGTCACGCCTCGTCGCCCTCACCTTCACCGACAAGGCCGCCCTGGAAATGGTGGACCGCGTCCGCCGCACCCTGACCGACTTCGCCGCCGCCGCGGGCCCCGACGACCGCCGCCGCCTGCAGGCCTGGATCGAGGAGCTGCCCGAGGCCCGCATCTCCACCATCCACAGCTTCTGCGCGGGCGTCCTCCGCTCCCACGCCATCGACGCCGGGATCGATCCGGCCTTCGCCGTCTGCACCGACGACCTCCTGACCGAGAAGCTCACCCACGACGCCGCCGAACGCGCCGTCCTCCAACGCCTCGAAGCCGGCGACGACGCCCTGGGCGACCTGCTCTCCCGCTCGTCCTTCGAGGCCATCGTCCGCCTCGTCCACACGCTCATCGCCCGCCGCACGAACTTCCGCTGGGAGGACTACGCCACCGCCCCGGCCGTGCTGGAGCGATGGCGCACGCTCTGCGACGACCACCGCGGGAAGGCCTGCGAGGCCCTCCAGAACGACCGCGACCTCGCCGCCCTCGTCGAGGACATCGCCTCCATCCCCTGCGACAGCCCCGACGACAAGCTCGCCCTCTACCGCGAGCAGACCCTCGACGCCATCCGCGACGTCCTCGCCAACCCCCTCCGCCACGCCGCCCGGGTCCTCCCGACGCTCGCGACGCCCGGCAACGCGGGGGGGGCGAAGGCGTGGGGCGACAAGGAAACCGTCCTGGGCGTCCGGGCCATGCTGCGGGAGTTGGTGGAGCACCTGCGGGGCTTCGCGGAGGCGTTCGAGCAGCCCGGGCCGGCCGACGAGTACGCCGCCCGCTGCCTGGCGATGCTGGTGCGCCTGGCGCGGGACGGGAACGCCCTGTACGCCCGCGAGAAACGCCGCCGCGGGATCCTCGACTTCACCGACCTGCTCTACCACACCGAACGCCTCCTGCGGGACAAGCCCTCCGCCGCCCGCGCCGTCGCCGGGGGCATCTCCCAGTTGCTGCTCGACGAGGCGCAGGACACCAACGCGTTCCAGATCGGCATGCTGCTTCGCCTCACGCTGGGTGCGGACGGGCAGCCGCGCCCGGGCGGATCGTTCTTCCTCGTGGGCGACGAGAAGCAGAGCATCTACCGCTTCAACGGGGCCCAGGTCGAGGCGTTCGAGTCCCTCTGCGCCCGCCTGGACCACCGCGAGGACCTGAACGTCTCGTTCCGCACCCACCCCGCGGGCGTGGCGTTCGTCAACCACCTGTTCCCCCGGCTGATGGGCAAGGACTACACGCCCGTCGCCGCGTTCCGCCCCCACGTGCCCCCCCAGCCCTCCGTCGAGATCCTCCTCGCCCACGACCGCGACGATCAGCCGCCCGCGTCGGCGGAGGACTCGATCCGCCACCAGGCCGCCATCACCGCCGAGCGGATCGCCGCGATGGTCCGCAACGCCGAGCGGCGCGTCTGGGACCCCGCCCCCGCCGAGCGCGGGGAACCGGCCGAGGCGTGCTGGCGGCCCGTGCGATACCGCGACGTGGCGGTCCTCTTCGCCCGCCTGACGATCACGCTGCCCTTCGAGCAGGAACTCGCCCGCCGCAACGTCCCGTACTTCGTCGTCGGGGGCACGGGCCTGTTCCGCCAGCAGGAGGTCTTCGACGTCCTCAACGCCCTCCGCGCCATCGACAACCCCTTCGACGACATCGCCTTCCTCGGAACGCTCCGCAGCAGCCTCTTCGGGCTCGACGACAACGCCCTCATGCACGTCGCCCAGTGCGTCCGCCCGCCCTACGCGCCCGCCCTGGACAAGGCCTTTTGCGCAAGCGGAGAACCGGAGAAGGAAGCGTACCTGCGGGAGCGCCTCGATCCCGCGCAGTACGCCTCCCTCCGCGTCGCCGTCGATCTCTTCCGCCGCCTCCGCGCCCGCAAGGACGCCGTCCCCATCGACCGCCTCCTCGACGAGCTGCTCACCGCCACCGGGTACGAGGGCGTGCTGCTGTCGCAGTTCCAGGGCAAGCGGATGGCGGGGAACGTGCGGCGGGTGACGGAACTCGCCCGCGACGGCGCCGCTTCGGGCCTGACCCTCGCGGAGTTCATCGCCCAGATGGACGAGCGGGTGCTGGAGGAGTCGCGGCAGGAGCAGGCGGCGACGGTGAGCGAGGGCGACGACGTCGTCCGCCTCATGACCATCCACAAGGCCAAGGGCCTCGAGTTCCCCGTCGTCGTCGTCCCCGACCTCGACCGCGGACGCTACGCCCCCACGGCCGCCCTGCTCGACCGCACCGACTGGGGCCTCACGCTCAAGCCCCCCGCCGCCTTCGAGGACGAGGACGGCTTGGAGGCCCTGCCCCTCGCCTACCGCCTCGCCCGCTCCCTCGAAGACGCCGACCAGCGCCACGAGGACATCCGCCGCTTCTACGTCGCCCTCACCCGCCACGAGGACCACCTCGTGCTCATCGCGGGCGACAAGCGCGGCAAGGACGGGCGGGTGCCCAAGGGCTCGTACCTCGCGGACCTCGACGAGACGTTCGGCCTGCTGCAAGCCGCCGATGAAGGCGTCGCGAGCCTCCCCTACGGGGAGGGCGCCGCCTACTCCGCCGTGCTCCGCACCGTCCCCGCGCTCCCGCCCCAGGGGCGCCCCCAGCCCCGTCCGGAGTTCCAGACGCTCCTGGACAACAGCACCTGCGCAACCGACGTGGCCCACCTGCTGCTGCAGCATGCGGACCCCGACCAGCCCCCCCAGGCCCCAGCGCCCCCCGACGGGGAGCCTGGGGAGGTGCGGTCCGGGTTCTCCGCGCAGATGCCCCTGCTGGGCCCCCTGCCGATCGAGGCCGCCCGCACGGAACTGGGCGTGACCGCCCTGGGGGACTTCGAGCACTGCCCGATGCTCTACCGCTGGCGGTACGAGCTGCGGGTCCCGGGCGAGCTGCTGAGCCCCGTGCGATCGGGCGAACCGTCCGCTCGGACCCTCGACGCGGCCGCCATGGGCTCGCTGTACCACCGGTGCATGGAGCTGCTGGACTTTGCCGCCCCCCCCGCCCCCGAGGCCCTCGTCCGTCAAGCCGCCGCCGAGCAGAACATCGAGGAGTGCATCGACGCCCCCGCCATCGCGTCCGAGCTGGGCGCCATGCTCGATCGCCTGCGCCTCACGCCCCTGTGGGCCGCCCTGCGGGACGCAACGGTGCGCCACGCCGAACTCGACTTCGTCCTCGACGCACGCCAGGCCGCCCTCCGCGGGCAGATCGACCTGCTCTACCGCGACGGGAACGGGGCGTGGCACATCGTGGACTACAAGTCCGACCGCACGGCCATCGAGGACATCCCCGCCCACGCCCTCCGCTACCGCCGGCAGATGCTCCTCTACGCCCTCGCCGCCGCCCGCATGCTCGACGCCCCCCCCGCCGACGCCACCCTCGTCTTCCTTCGCACGGGGGCAACGCACCGCTTCGAGATCGCCCCCGAGAGCCTCACCGCCATCCAGCAGGAGATCGACGAACTCGCCGCCCGCCTCGCCCACGCCCGACGCTCCGGGCAGTTCAACGCCACGCCCTCCGACCGCTGCCGCTTCTGCCCCTACCGCCCGCTCTGCCGCACCGCCGCCACGTAAAGCTCCCCCAGCCGCTCGCGAACCGCCTCGGGCGCGAACCGCTCGCCCGCGATGGCACGCCCTCGCGCACCGAGGTGGGCGCGGAGGTCCGCATCCTCGGCCAGGCGCAGCATGCCCGCGGCCGCCTCCCGCGGGCTGCCCGGCTCGCACAGGACGGCCGCCTCTTCGCCCCCGGTGCACTCGACGATCTCCCCCCGCCGCGACGCCACCACCGGGACCCCAGCGCCAAGGGCGGTGACGAGGTCGCCCACGCCCGTGTCCCTCTCCGGCAGGAACACCGCCAGGTCCGCCCCCCCCAGGACGGCCGACAGGGGCGACGAATCGCCGACGAAATGGATCTCCGCGCCGTAGCCTGTCGTCTCGGCGAAGAAGCGGACGCGCGGCTCGCAGGGCCCTCCGCCCGGGTAGACCAGTTCCACCCCGTCCGTCACCTGCCGCACGATCGCATGCGCCCACGCCGCCCGCCGGTGCCCCGCCCCACGAACCATCTCCCCCAGGACCGCGACCCGCACGTTCCGGTCCGTTCCGTCCGCGGGCGGCCCCGGGAGGTGGGAGGCCGGGGCGCACGGCGGCAGCACGTGCACGCGATCCGCCGCGAACCCCTCCGCGATCAGTTGCCCGCGCGCGAACTCCGTGGGCACGGTGATCTGGCGTTGGGGCTCGCGAAACTCCCGCAGCACGGCCGACCCCGCCTTGGCGATGGGCATAGCGGGGTAGGACATCACGTGGGCGGAGACGAAGAGCTTGGCGACGATGGCGGAGACGTCGTGGGCGAGGGGCGACCAGGAGTGGACGATCTCGGCCCCGCGGGCGAGATCCTCCATCCGCCTCGCCGTCAGGACCGCCAGCCCCATCGGCCGATGGACCTCGACCACCGGGAGGGCGAACCGCTGGGGCGGCGGGGGCGGACCGATGGAGGCGATCGTATCGCCCCGCCCGACCAGCGCGTCGAGTTGGCGGAGCATGTCGAGGGAGGTCTCGGCGTCGATTACATGAAGCACTCGCGGCATAGCGGAATGGTACGCGGAGCGGCGGGTCGGAGGCAACTCCCCCGCTTCTCTCCCCAGGGCCATCGCAAACGCGCAGTCGCGGGTGCCACGGCTGCGCTGTTTGCAGCCGTGCTCCTACGAGCGCGCGGCGGAACACGGGTTCTGCAAACCCGTGGCACCCGGCGAACCGGACTTCGCGATTGCCTTGCTTCCCCCCCCCCTTTCCTTCCCCCGCCCCCATTCGGTATACAGGGGGCATGCAGGAGAGCACACAACCATGAGCGACCTCAAACGCACCACGCTGGCCATCGAGGGCGACCTGCTGGAGAGCTTCGATAGCTGGATGGCGTCCCACGGGTACGACAACCGCTCCGAGGCCATGCGCGACCTCATCCGCGCCGCCCTCGTCACCGACGAATGGGCCGACCCCCACGCCGAAGTCGTCGCCGCCCTGAGCATCGTCTTCGACCACTCGGCCCATACGCTGGCGCAGGAACTCACGCAACTCCAGCACGAGGACCATCACGCGGTCCTGTGCTCGCAGCACGTGCACCTGGACCACGACCGCTGCCTGGAGTCGATCCTCATGCGCGGCACGGCCGCCCAGCTCCGCCGCCTCGCCGACGCCATCTGCGCCACCCGCGGGGTCCGCGGCGGCAAGCTGACCATGCTGTCGGCGAAGGTGTGATAGACATTCCGCGTAACCGTTCACGGGAGTGCAGGTGAGGAGCCCGCACCGCCTCGAAAAAGGGGACAGGCACCTGCGCGGCGAGAAGCATGCCGCTGCGGAGCCAGTCCCCTTTTTCGAGGCTTCTCGCGCGGGTGCCCGTTGCTTCACGCGCGGGTGCCGTGGTTTGCAAAGCGCAGCGGCTTGCCGCGGCGTAGCCTTGGCGGAGCCGGGAGCAACCACGTCCAACCGACAGTCCCTGCGCCCCCCCGGGGCGCGGATCACCCGTTGAGCCACCCGTCGATGCGTTCGAGGCGTTGCGCGCGGGGGGCCGCCGTGTCATACCCGTCCAGCCGGGGCGCGATCTGCTTGAGGATGTTCAGGAGGGCCTTCTCGGCCTCGGGGTTGGGGGGGTCGGCGGCGACGAACTTCCGCAGCTCGCCCAGCAGCGGCGGCAGGGCGCGATCGCCCAGGGCCTGGAGTTCCTGCAGGGCGGCCGTCCGCGTCGAATCCTCCATCGCCATCAGCCGCGGGATGAGGGCGGCGACGCGTTCGCGATCGACCTGCTGCTGGCGGGCGCGGGCGGCGGCGGCGCACTGTTCGAGGCGTTGGCGTTGCTCGGGGGTGAGGCGCTCGCCCAAGAGCTTCGGAGCGGCCGTGCCGATCTGGAACGCCGGGCTCACCCGACCGGCGTCCAGGAGGGAATCGATGCGGGCGCAGAGGCGGTCGACGGCGGAGGCGAAGGCGTTGGGGTCGGCCTGATCGGCGATGGCCTTGACGGCGGCGGGGTTTTCGGCGGCGAGGAGGGCGTCGATCCACTGGCCCCAGACGTGGGGGGCGTTGGGGTCGGCGGCGGTGGCGTAGACGGAGTAGGCGTCGCGAAGGTGGACGGCGGCCTCCGCGGGCCGGTTCGCCGCCAGCAGGTCCTCGCCCAGGCGGCAGAGCACGCGGGGCAGTTGGGGGCTCTCGGCGCGGCGGAGGGCGGCGACGTGCAGGAGGCGGACGCGGATGAGCTGCTCCCCCGGGTCGCTGCGGCGGGCGAGGGAGGCGGCGACGCGGCCGATGGTGTCGGGCTCGGAGGTTTCCAGGACAGCCATCACGGCCGTCCACGCCTGCTGGCGGACGCCCGGGTCGGGCTCCTCGGTGGGATCGGTGCGGCGGAGGAACGCATCCAGATGCTGGCGCCCGTCGAGCGTGCGGAGGGCGACGATCACTGCCTGCCGCACCCCGCGGTCGCTGTCGGCGGCGAGGGAGGCGATGGCGTCGACGCGGGCGGGGTCGCCCATCTTGAGCAGGCCGTTGACGGCCGCCAGGCGCACGACGGCCGATGCGTCCTGCAGCGCCTCGATGAGGACGGGGGCGAAGTCGGGGCTGCCGATGACGCCCATGGCGGCGAGGAGGGCCTCGCGGACGGCCGCGGGCGCCTCGCCATTCAGCGTCTCCGTGTGCCGCTGGAGGAGGAGCGCCTGCATCCCTGCGCGGTCGTCGCCGGAAAGCGGGAGGCGTTCGGCGATGCGGGCCAGGGCGCGGGCGGCGGCGGCGGTGGCGGCCGATCCGTTCCGCCGCTCCAACTCCCCCACGATCGCCGGGAGGGCCTTGGCGTCCCCGTGCTGGCCCAGGGCGGTGAGCAACTCCTCGCGGACGGCGAGATCGGACTCGGCCTCGACGCGGGCGAGGAGCACCTCCAGCGCCTCGGGGCCGCTGAGGCGCCCGAGGACGGAGGCACAGGCGCGACGGACGCGGGGGTCGGGGTCGTCCAGGAGGGTGCGGACGCGGCCCTGCAGGTCGAGGTTCACGGACTCGGCGGCGGCGATCTTGCGTTCGATCAGGCGGACGCCCGTCGCCCGCACGTCGCCCAGGGGGTCTTCCAGCAGCGTGGCCAGGATGGTGTCGCGCTGGGAGGCGGGGGTGGCGAGGTAGAGGTCCTCGGTGGCGCGGACGAGGCGCTCGCGAAGGCGGGCGTTGGCCGCCTCCAGGTCGTGCCGCGTCCGGGCGAGCGAGTCGGCAAGCTCCGAGAGCCACTGATCGCGGGGACGGTCGGCGTTGAGGGCCCACCATCGCTTCCACTTGGCGCGGTCGCGGCCGAAGTCGCGGCGGTTGGCGAGGCGCTCGAGCGAGTCGAACGCCGCCTCCCGCACGGGGGGACTGCGGTCGTCCAGCAGATGGATGAGGGTGTTGACGGCCTCCTTGTCGAGGACGAACTGGAGGGCCTCGATGGCGGCGATGCGGACGGGGGTGTCGGCGCGGCGGTCCGCGGCGGCGTCGACGAGTTGGGCGGCGGCGGCGGGGAGCTTGCAGGCGGCGAGGGCGCGGGCGGCCGGGGCGCGGACGGCGGGCTCGTCGCAGCGCAGCATGGCCGCCAGGGGCTCGATGAACTCCGCGTGCCCCTGGCCGTTGGCAGCGAGGACCTCGGCGATGGCGATCTGGGCGGGGCGGTTGGCGGGGTCAGAGAGGAAGCCCACCAGGGCCTCCTTCGCCTGCGGGTAGGAGCGGATGAGGAGGAGGGAGGCGGCGTCACGCTTGGTCTGGCGGGCGCGGGAGGCGTCGGAGAGCTGCTCGCAGAGCGTCCGCAGTTCGGAGTCCTGCTCGGGCGTCAGGGGTTTGGGGGGCGCGGCGAGGGCGGGAGAGACCGCCCACACCAGCATCACCCCCGCCAGGATGGCTGTGCCCGCGCGAACCAAGCGTTCCACCTTTCGTTCCGACCCCGCGACCCCCGCGGCCGCGGCCTACTCTATATTTAACGCGCGCGATTCATGAAGGTTCGTACGAAAACTCCCCACGCGGCGACTTTTCGCGTCCGGGACCGCAAATTCCCACGCCGCCGGCACGGCCGGGGTCCGTTCACGGCGGTGGCGGGCGGCCCTGCGAGGGGCGGGGGGGCAGGAAATCCTGGCGGGCTGTACGCGTGATGGGCCGCAGAGGCGCGGAGACGCAGTCGCGGGTGCCACGGCTGCGCTGTTTGCAGCCGTGCTCCTACGAGCGCGCGGCGGAACACGGGGTCTGCGTAACCGTTCACGGGACGGCGCCTTGGTGTGGGTGCCACCCTCAAGCCGCAGTTGTTCGCGGCTTGGGGGTGCTGGCGCCTCGTTGTTCTACACGTCTCGGGCCTCGCGGGCGGCAGGGATCGGTCTCCAGGCGTCCCGCCAGGGACGCCAAGATGTGTAGAACAACGAGGTGCTGGCACCCCCAAGCGGCAAACAGCGCCGCTTGAGGGTGGCACCCCGTGAACGGTTACGGTTCTGCGAACCCGTAGCGCTCGGCGAACCGGACTTTGCGATGCCCCTGCGGCCGATGAGCGGGGGCTTGCAATGCGTCCGGCCCATGATACCATGACCCCATGGCCAAGGCATCACGATCGACGGAACCGTTAACGTACCAGCAGGCGGGCGTGGACATCGAGGAAGCCGACCGGATGGTCGACGAGATCCGCCCGCTCGTGGAGCGGACGCAGTCCGCCCGTGTCATGGGCCCCTACGGGGGCTTCTCGGGGCTCTTCCGCCTCGACTACGACGAGAAGCTCTTCAAGGTCAAGTACCGCAACCCCGTCCTGGCGGCCTGTACCGACGGGGTCGGGACCAAGCTCAAAATCGCCTTCGCCATGAACAGGTTCGATACCGTCGGGATCGACCTCGTGGCGATGAACGTCAACGACCTCGTCTGCTGCGGGGCCGAGCCGCTCTTCTTCCTCGACTACCTCGCCGTCGGCAAGCTCGACCGCCGCCAGGCCGTCGACCTCCTCCGCGGGATGTCCGAGGGCTGCGTGCAGTCCGGGGCGTCGATCCTGGGCGGGGAGACGGCCGAGATGCCCGGGTTCTACCCCCCCGGGGAGTTCGACCTCGCCGGATTCGCCGTCGGGGTCGTCGAGCGCGACCGCATCATCAACGGTTCGCACGTGCAGGCGGGCGACATCGCCATTGGCCTCGCCAGCGACGGGCTGCACTCCAACGGGTACGGCCTGGCGAGGCGGGTGCTGCTGGAGAAGGCGGGCTACGCCCTCGAGGACCGCCCCGCGGAGTTGGAGGGCGCGAGCGTGGGCGAGGAGATGCTCCGCCCCACGCGGATCTACGTCCGCCCGGTCCTGGACGTCCTGCACCACTACAAGGTCAAGCGCGTGGTGAAGGCGATGGCCCACATCACCGGGGGCGGGCTGCCGGGCAACCTGCCCCGCGTCCTTCCGGACGGGCTGACCATCCGCGTCAAGCGCGACAGCTGGCGCCCCTCGCCCATCTTCCGCCTCATCGCCGCCAAGGGCCCCGTGGACTCCATCGAGATGTCGCGGGTGTTCAACATGGGCGTGGGGTTCGTGATGGTGGTGGCCCCGGCGTATGCACAAACCGTTATGGGCCGCCTCCGCGAGTCCGGGGAGCGGTGCTGGGAACTCGGGAAGGTCTGCGAGGGCGGGCCGGAACTGCTCTGGACCTAAGGAGCCAAGGGCCATGGAAGACGCCCCCAACATCCTCGTGGTCGGGTCGATCAACATGGACCTGGTCGTTCGCGCCCCGCACATGCCCGCACCGGGCGAGACCGTCCTGGGCGGAGGGTTCGTCACCAGCCCCGGCGGCAAGGGCGCCAACCAGGCCGTCGCCGCCGCCCGCCTCGGGGGCCGCTGCGCCATGATCGGCCGCGTCGGGGACGACGCGTTCGGCGAGCGGCTGCTGCAGACCCTGGCGGACGAGGGCGTGGACTGCCGGTCCGTGATGCGGACCGAGGACGCCCCCAGCGGGGTGGCCATGATCGTCGTCGACGCCCAGGGCGAGAACTCCATCGTCGTCGCCAGCGGCGCCAACTACCACCTCACGCCCGACGACATCTTCTCCCACCGCGAGGCCTTCGAGTCCTGCTCCGTCGTGGTCCTCCAGCTCGAACTGCCCATCCCCACCGTCCGCGCCGCCATCGAACTCGCCCGCCGCTGCGGGTGCAAGGTCATCCTCGACCCCGCCCCCGCCCCCCAGCAGATGTGCGAGGCCCTCTTCGACGTCGACATCATCAGCCCCAACGTCTCCGAGGCCGAGATCCTCACCGGCCAACGCGCCGGGGAGGAACGCGTCGACAAGCTCGTCGCCACCGAACTCGTCGAGCGAGGCGCCCGCGCGGTCGTGCTGAAACTCGGGTCCCGCGGGTCCCTCGTCGTCGCCGCCGACGGGCACTTCTACCGCGTCCCCGCCTACAAGGTCCCCGTCCAGGACACCACGGCCGCCGGGGACGCCTTCACCGCCGCCCTCGCCCTCGCCGTCGCCCGCGGCCAAAACCTCCACCTCGCCACCCGCTTCGCCAACGCCGCCGGAGCCCTCGCCTGCACCCGCCTCGGCGCCCAGTCCGCCATGCCCACCGCCGACGAGGTCCGCTTCCTCATGGCCGACCAGCCCCTGGACTGATCCGCCCCCCCATACCGTCACCTGCGGAACCAAACGCAGCCCCCCTCAGATCCATCGCGCGGACACCAACCGGAAGGAACGCGACCTCTTCCCCAAGCCCCCCGACTGCGTCGGGGGGATGATGCCCGAAACGCCACTCCCCTCACCGGCGGACCCGGACCTCCTCATGCCCGTACCCCGCGCTCCGCAACTGCGTCCTCCCGCCCCACAGCAGCCACACCCGCCGGTCCCGCTGCATGTAGATCACTGCCGGGGCGCCCTGCCCGCGCGGACGGTCGCGCGTGTAGATCTGGACGGTCAGCGGCATGTCGGAAACGTGTGCGGGGTCCTCGCGGTGCAGCAGGACGTCGAGGGGATTCAGCGTCGGGTGCGTGCGGTGGCGCACGCGGCCGCGAAGCTCCGCGATGGCGTCGCTTCCGACCTCGCGGTCCTCCTCGCCCGCGCATCGCCACACCCCCGTGCACTCCGCGGGCAGGCCGCTCAGCGGGTCCCCCACCGTCGCGTTGGGCAGGACCGTCCCCGCCCACAGCACCAGCCCCGTCAGCCCCGCCAGGCCCATCCCCAGCCCGAACGCCTGCCACCCCCGCCCCTTCTCGAGCGGCCGCACCTCGATCTCGCCGTCCATGCCCCCATCTCCTTCGCGTGCGCCTTCACGTCCATACCCGCCCCGACACGCCTCGCGCCGTACACGGTCATCCTATGGCGTCCCCGGGACCGATCTCGTCCGGTCCTCCCGATTTAGCGGCGGGCGGTACGCCCGCCACGACCGGCGAACTCCGCGGAGACGCCCCCGGGCTACCCCTGCGAAGCGGGTGTCGTAAGGCCCGGAATGGAAGCACCGTAGAACGCGCCCAACAGCGTCAGATCCCCCAGGACCGCGGAACTGCTCGTGCTCACGCTGCCGCTGCTCCTGCGCCCACTGCCGCCGATCACAACCGTGCTGCCGCCCCCACCGGTGTACCCGCTCCCCCCGCCCGTGCTCCCGCTCCCCCCGCCGCCGCCCGTCGGGGGCGGGATCTGCGCGTTGTACCGCCTCCCCTCGTACCGCCCGTGCTTGAGGAAGTGGTCCAGGCCGCTCTCGAACTGCCCCGCCCCCACCGCCCCCGCCACGTCCGCGTTCCACTGCAGATAGATCGTCTCGTCAAACTCGTCGCCCCACGCTGCGTGCGCCGCCTGCAACGGGGAGAACGCCAACCCCGCCGCCTCCCCCACCGCCAGGAAGTGATCGAACCCGCACCCGTAGCGCCCGCCGCTGACGGCCGCCGCCGCCTGCGGGTTGTGCCCCAGGTAGTACGCCTCGTCGAACCACGGGCTGAACGCCCGCCCCTCGAACCGCCCGTGGCGGACGAAGTGCTGCAGCCCGCTCTCGAACATCCCCCCCGCCACCGCCGCCGCCACGTCGGCGTTTCGCCTCAGGTACAGACCCTCGCTGAACCACTCGCTCGCCCGCCGCAGCGCCAGCGGGCGCGGGTCGCGCCCCTCGCGGCGCCCGCACGCCAGGTAGTGCTCCAGCCCGCTGGCGAACGCCCCCCCGCTCCCGACGCTCTCCGCCACGTCCGGGTTGCCCGCCAGGTAGTCCCGCTCGTTGTAGTCCGGGTGGAACGGGCGCAGCTCCGCAATGCCGTAGCGCACGAAGTGCTCGAACCCGGAGCGGAAGAACTGTCCGGGTCCGGTGTTGTCGGCGACGTCGGGATTGTGCTGGAGGTAGTACGCCTCCCCGCCCCAGCACGCCCGCAGCTCCGCAAGCTCCGCCGCTCCCACCGGACCGCACAGGCGCCCCTCGTGACGGCCGTACTGCAGGTAGTGCTCGAGCCCTGTGGCGAACCTCCCCTCCGCCACCACCGCCGCCACGTCGGGGTTCGCCGACAGGTACGCGTCCTCGTCGTAGAACGGGCTGAAGACCCGCCCCTCGTAGTGCCCGTAGGCGAGGAAGTGCTCGCGGCCCGTCGGGAAGTTGCGCCCGGGCCCGGCCTGGGCGGCGACGTCGGGGTTGTGCAGGAGGTACAGGTGCTCGTCGAAGTAGCCGTTGATCGCCGACAGCGGCAGCGAGGGGAAGCCCACCTCCACCTTCGCCGCCATGCTGAACAGCTCACCGTCGAACGCGACGGCGAAGAACGCGTTGGCCCGTGCCGCCACGCCCCGCGCCGGTCCGCTCCACGCCCAGCCGTCTGCCCCGTCGGCGTCCTCGCCCAGGAGCGTATCGACGGCGGGGTCGAGCCTGCCATTGCCGTCCGCGTCGTAGTAGAACGCCACGTGTTCAATGGCGTCACCGGCGTCGGGGTCGGCCACGCCATTCGCCGTCAGCGTCAGCGGCTCACCCATGCGGTTCACCTCGCCCGGTGCGGCGGTGAGGGACGCGAGGGTCGGGGACTCGTTGACGTCCGTGACGCTGACCGTGAAGGTCTGCTCCGCATACAGGCCGTAGGCATTGGTGCTGCGCACGCGGATGCTGCATGTCGGGCGCGTCTCGAAATCCAGCGGGGCGGCGACCTTCAGTGAGTCTCCCTCGATGGTGAACTTCGCGTTATCGATATCGCCCTCTCCCGAGACAAGCGTATAGTCGAAGGTGCCTTCGGGATCGGCGGAAACGGTGCTGAGCACCCCGGCGGCCGTGCCGGCAGGAGCGGTCTCAGGCACGGCGGTTCCGGCGATCTGCACACCGGTCGGACCCGGTGCGCCAAGGTTGGCGTACCATTCCAGGGTGCCGCTCAACTCCGCGTACCCGACGATGTCCGTACGTCCATCGCCGTTCATATCCGCCGTGCGGATGACCGTGTACTCCCAAGCATCTCCGATTTCCCGGGCGGCGACCTCCATGGAGGGGCTATAGTTCCCCCCGTCGAGATTGCGATACCAGACCAGGTGGATGGTGCCCGCCCGATCCATCCAGTCCGCGATAACATCTATCCTTCCGTCTCCATCCAAGTCGGAAACACTGGTGCTCCAGTAGTGCCAGGAGTCGATCGAGTCCAAGACCTTTGCTGGACCGAATGTCCCTTCATGGTTCTCTCTTGTGTGGATCGTCCCCTGTCCCGCGCAGAGCAGATCAACATCTCCGTCGTTGTCAAAGTCTCCAACATGGAGGATACCGGTGCCGCTCGGGAACAGCGCACGTGCGGCCGCGAAGGTCCCGCCCCCCTGGTTTTCGTACAACAAGACCGCCGCGTCGCCGGATGCTGCCAAGTCATAATCTCCATCCAGGTCATAATCCAGCAACATCGAGCCCGCAGGCTTGCCCGCCACAGGAATGAGATGGCCTGCACCATCATTCTGCATCCAGTAGGTCTCTTGCGTAGTCAGAAGATCAAGATCCCCATCGCCATCCACATCCACCAGACGGCCGTCCCACCCAAACGGGTTCCGACCCACGTCAGCGGTGGCGATGATCGTCCCGGCCCCGAACCCACCGGCCCCGTCGTTTTCCCACCAGAGAATCCGGTTCTGGTACTGCTTGCCCCAGGGTGAGAGTTCAATGGCATCGGCTAGAAGGGCGACAACGTCCAAGTCACCATCCCCATCCATGTCCCTCGCATGCATATCGTACAGCCCGTCGCTGTCGCCGAGGGCCCAGTCAAACTCGCACCTGGTAAACACTCCCTCACCGTCGTTCCTGATCCAGGACGGGGGAAGGTCCCAATCAGCCCTCCGCAACAGGACGTCCTGATCGCCATCCTCATCGAGATCGAAGATCTGAAAGTCTGGCCATGGCACAGGCACGAAAGCCATGATCTCCCGGGGACCGAAGAGATTTGCGGTGAGCAGCAGGCGGGGTTCGAGGGGCTCGAGGCGGGGACTGCACGTGCGGTGCGGGCGGCGGCGCGGCATGCGGGGCTCCTTTTCGCGAAATCCCCCGCGGGCAGGAGGCGACCCCCCTCCTTCCCCGGGTCCTCTCCATCCTACCACACGTCCCGAAAACAGGAAAGGTCCCAACGTGGTCCGAAGGCGGAATCTTCACAACGACCGCAGAGCCACTGCTGCCGTGCAGAACGAAGCCAATCGAACCCATGAAACAGACCCAACGCGGCCGTGCGGAACAAACCCACTTGACCCGGCGGAACGAAGCCACCGGCAATCCCCACCGTCGAGAACGAACCCAGCGCAGGTTTTTCCGATTTTCCGCCCTCCCCGGTCACGCGGTCCCCGGGAGCAAAGCCAGCGCCAGCGTGGGGAACGAAGCCAACCGACTCCCACGGAACAACCCCAACGCGGCCGTGCGGAGCAAAGCCACCGGCGACGCCCACCGTCGAGAACGAACCCAGCGCAGATTTTTCCGATTTTCGGCGGGTGCCGCGGCTGGGGCCGTGGCGGCCCCGCAAGGCAAACTGTCGGAACAAGGCCACAACGCAGTCGAAAACAAAGCCACCGGCAGGCTAACGCTACAACGAAGGGTGGCTGACTGGCTGACTGGCTGACTGGCTGACTGGTTAACTAGTTCATTGGCAATGTCTTGCAACCAGATGAACCTCTCCGGTAGTCCCAGGCAGACAGCCCACGTAAACTGCTGTCGCAGTCGCCAGTTAACCAGTCAACCAGTCAACCAGTTAACCAGTTAACCAGTTAACAGCTTTCGTAACCATCACGCCCCTCCAAACAGCAGGAAGGGCGTGAAGGAAGGGGCACGTCGGCGCCCAGGCGAGCTTCCGGTTCCCTTTCCCCGCCGGCCCCGTGCCGGTGGTAAACGGCTATTGACTACTGCGGCGGTCCCCTTCCGTCCCCTTCCCTCCCCTGCTCCCCACCGACCCCGCGTCGGTGGTAAGCCGGCTTCCTGACTACGGGATCACCAAACCCCTCGGACGATGCGCGGACCCTGCGAACGCTGGCCGTAGTCGGGAGCCGTTTGAACCACCGACGCGGGGTCGGTGGGGAGACTCGGACGGCGGCCGTCTCGCTCAACCCCCGTCCGCACCGCGTGAACAGTTACCAGCTTTCGTTGTAGTGCTAAACTGCCGGAACGAAGCCACCGGCAAGGCCAGTTATCAAACAGGCACGGCCAGATGTCGAGAACGAAGTCACCGGCTCGCGGCCGATGCGCTGTGCCCCCCTAAGTAGTAGCACTGCCCAGAAGTCCCCAAAACCGGTCCCAGAAAATCGTGCGCCCGCAAGTTTTTTTTGGTTCGCGCCCCCACGAGCGCCGCAGACCCGCGGTTGCCCCTCCGTTCACCGCCGGGCTTGCCGGTGCTCACTGCCGTATCGAACCGCCTCGTCGAGGAAGGCTTCGATGTTGGCGAAGGGCGTGCCGCGGACGATCCCGTTCCCGGCGGCGAGGCACAGGCCCCCGTCGGGGCGGTCGAAGGTGTCGATCAGGGCGCGGACCTCCGCGCGGACCTCGTCGGGCGTGCCCTCCTGCAGGAGGTGCTGCACGTCGAACCCCGCCAGGAACGTCAGGCGCTCGCCGTACTCCGCCGCGACGGCCTTCTCGTCCATGGTGTGCTTCTGCACGGGGTGGAACACGTGCAGGCCGCTGTCCGCCAAGTCCCCGAGGATCTGCGTGTTATCCCCGCAACTGTGCAGCCAGAAGTGCATGTTCGCGTCGCGGCAGGCGGCGCCGATGCGGGCGTAGTAGGGCTTGAGCAGGGCGCGGAAGGTGTCGGGGGACATCATGAGCTGGCGCTGGTTGCCCAGGTCGTCGCTGGTCCAGAACCCGTCGGGCGCCAGCTCGCGCTTCGCGCGGGCGATGAGGCGGGTGTAGAGCGTACACAGCGCGTCGTGGAGGCGATGGATCTCCTCGGGGTGGAGGTAGTAGTCCATCATCAGGTTCTCCATGCCCCGCAGGCCCCAGGGGCGCTCGAAGAACAGTCCCCACCACCCGAACAGCACGTAGCGGTCGGCGGCGTGGAGCTGCTCGGCCCGCTCCTTGAGCCCGTCGAGCAGGCCGGGGGCGTCGGGGTCGGGGAGTTTGGCGATGAACTCGTCGAGGTACGCCCAGTCGGGCAGCAGCCCGCCCGAGTCGTGCCCCGCGCGTTTCGGGGCGCCCGCCCGCAGCCACGACAGGCCCATCCTCATCGGGTCCACGGGCGGGAAGAAGAGGATCTCGGCGTCGTGGGGGAAGCGGTCCAACTCCCGCAGGCGCTCGCCGTACTGGTCCCACAGACCTTCGCCCCACCATTTGGCCATGACCAGGGGGACGCGGGCGGGGGAGCGGCGTTCGACGGCTTTGACGACTTCGTCCCGGGGCAGCGGATCGTAGGTGTGCGGCATGGTCATTCTCCCATCACGGTAATGAGGCACTGGCGAGTGCGGGGCCCGTCGAACTCGCAGAAGTAGATCCCCTGCCACGTCCCCAGCGTCATCCGCCCGCCGCGCACGGGCACGGTGGCGGAGCATCCCACGAGCGAACTCTTGACGTGGGCGGCCGAGTTGCCCTCGGAGTGGCGGTGGAAGTCCTCCCGCCAGGGGACCTGGCGGTCGAGCGAGGCGAGCATGTCGTGCACGACATCGGGGTCGGCGTTCTCGTTGATGGTCACCCCGGCGGTGGTGTGCGGGACGTAGACGACGACCAGCCCCTCGCGGACGCCCGCCGCCTCAAGGGCCCGGCGGACGCGGTCGGTCACGTCCGTCATCTCGCTCCGGCTGCCGGTCCGAACGTCGAAGGATTCCGTGTGTACGCTCATGGGGGCGTGAGATACCGCAAGAGCAGGCGAGATGCAACCGACAGGAGAATTCGGATTTCCGATTCCGCGGCAAACTTACGTTAAGCCGTTGGAGGATCCGCCTTCCTGCCGATATAATCGGAGTTCAACTCCGGGCGCCTTGACGACGATACAGGAAGGGCCGGACGGCACGGAAAGGACTCGCAATTCCCCGGGATGACCAGGATATGACGGAGCACGCTGTCCCCCCCAGCGTTGAGGGAACCGAAGACCACCTGACGTGGCTGGAGTCCTCCCTGCTGCGCTATCGCTACCCGCTCAACATCGCCATCCACGCCGTGCTGTTCACGCTCTCGCTGCTGCTGGCCTACCTCGTCCGCTACGACGCGGGGTATCCGGGGCAGAGCGGCGTGGCGTGGTTCACGGAGTTCTTCATCCCCTGGCTGCCGTTCTTCGTGGGGCTCAAGCTCGTCATCTTCCGGCAGTTGAACCTGTTCCGCAGCGGCTGGCAGCACGCGAGCATCCGCGACGTCGCCAACATCCTCCTCGCCGCGTGGTTCTTCGTCCTGATCACTTACGGCATGGTGGTGCTGTTCCACCACATCCCCAACTGGATGGGCTACGAGATCCGCTACATCGGCGGGTACTTCCTCGCCTTCGCCGAAAAGGGCCACGGCGTGCTCGTGCTGGACTTCTTCGGCACGGTGTTCCTGGTGAGCACGGCCCGCCTGGCGTACCGGATCTACCGGGAGGAGTTGCGGCCGATCTCGAGCGAGGGCATCCGCCGCGTGCTGGTCGTGGGGGCGGGCAACGCCGCCGAGGCGATCATCCGCGAGATCTACCGCATGCGGGTCGAGCGGTACCGCGTCGTGGGCATGGTTGACGACAACCCCACGAAGCGCAACCTCATGTTCCACGGCGTGCCCGTGCTGGGGACCACCGAGGACATCCGCACCATCTGCGAGGAGAAGGAGGTCGATGAGATCATCATCGCCATCCCCTCCGCCACCCAGAAGGAGAAGCAGCGGGTCATCGACCTGTGCAGCGGCACGAAGCTTTCGTTCAAGATGATCCCGGGCGTGGGCGACCTGATCGACGGGAAGGTCACGGTGTCGCAGATGCGCCCCGTGGACATCAACGACCTGCTCGGCCGACAGGCCGTCCAGCTCGACACCCGGGCGATCGGCCACTTCCTGCACGACCGCGTCGTCCTCATCACCGGGGCGGGCGGGTCCATCGGGTCGGAGATGTGCCGCCAGATCGGCCGCTTCACCCCCGCGAGGCTCGTGCTGGTGGAGCAGGCGGAGACCCCGCTGTTCGAGATCGAGAACGAACTCCGCCGCAGCTACCCCGAGATCCCGCTCAAGGGGTACATCTGCGACATCTACGACCGCACCCGCGTGATGGCCGTCTGGCAGGCCGAGCAGCCCGACGTGGTCATCCACGCCGCCGCCCATAAGCACGTCCCGCTCATGGAGCGCAACCCCGCCGAGGCCGTCAAGAACAACGTCCTGGGCACCCGCAACGTCGCCGACGCCTCCTGCCTCCACGGGGTCAAGGAGTTCGTCACCATCTCCACCGACAAGGCCGTCAACCCCTCCTCCGTCATGGGCGTCTCCAAGCGCATGGTGGAGATCTACACCCAGGCCCTCAACGGGCGCCCCAACTGCCACACGCAGTTCAAGGCCGTCCGCTTCGGGAACGTGCTGGGCTCGGCGGGGTCGGTGGTCCCGATCTTCGAGAAGCAGATCGCCCGCGGGGGGCCCGTCACCGTGACGGACCCCAAGATGACCCGGTACTTCATGACCATCCCCGAGGCCGCCCAACTCGTCCTCCAGGCCGCCGCCACCGGCGCCGGGGGCCAGATCTTCCTGCTCGACATGGGCGAGCCCGTCCGCATCGTCGACCTCGCCCGCCAGATGATCACGCTCAGCGGGTTCCGCCCGGGCGAGGACATCGACATCGTCTTCACGGGCATGCGCCCGGGCGAGAAGCTCTTCGAGGAACTCTCCACGCTGGGCGAGGACGTCGAGCCCACCGTCCATCCCAAGGTCGTCGTCTGGAAGTCCCGTCCCGCCGACTGGGACCAGGTCCAGGAGGCCATCGCCGACCTCTCCCGCCTCGCCAACTCCACCGACCGGGACGAGATCGTCGCCACCTTCCAACGCTACATCCCCGAGTACGAGCCCTCGGTCCCCGCCGCGGCGGCGGCGGTGAAGGCCTAGCGCTCCCAGGAGCCACCGATATGGAGGGCATCCCCCTCTCGAACCCTGACGTGACCCACGCCGAGATCGACGCCGTCGCCACCGTCCTCCGCGGGGATCGCCTGAGCATCGGCCCCCGCCTCGACGCCTTCGAGTCCGCCGTCGCCTCCCGCTCCGCCCGCACCCACGGGGTGGGCGTCAACAGCGGCACCAGCGGGCTGCACCTGTGCGTCAAGAGCCTGGGGATCGGAGCGGGCGACGAGGTCGTCACCACCCCCTTCACGTTCATCGCCACGATCAACTGCGTCCTGTTCGAGAACGCCACCCCCGTCCTGGCGGACATCGACCCCGAGAGCTACAACGTCGACCCCGCCGCCGTCGAGTCCGCCATCACCCCCCGCACCAAGGCCCTGCTGCCCGTCGAGGTGTTCGGGAACATGGCCCACTTCGACGCCTACGAGCGCATCGCCAAGCAGCGCAAGCTCCTGATGATCGAGGACTGCTGCGAGGCGCTGGGGGCGACCCTCAACGGGCGGCCCGCGGGGAGCTTCGGGGAGTGCGGCGTGTTCGCGTTCTACCCCAACAAGCAGATCACCACGGGCGAGGGCGGGATGATCGTCACCGACCGCTCCGACGTCCGCAACCTGTGCAACTCCTACCGCAACCAGGGGCGCGACACCGACGCGTGGCTGTCCCACGGGCGGCTGGGCTACAACTACCGCCTCGACGAGCTGTCGGCCGCCCTGGGCGAGGTGCAGATGCGGAGGCTCGACGAGATCCTCGCCCGCCGCCGCGCCGCCGCCGCCCTCTACGACCAGGCCCTGGCGGACGTCGAGGGGCTCCACCTGCCCCCGATGGCCGAGCGCGACCGCGCGAGCTGGTTCGTCTACGTCGTCCGCCTCGCCGACGACTTCACCCGCGCCCACCGCGACGCCGTCCTCGATTCCCTCCGCGCCCAGAACATCGGGTGCAACAACTACTTCGTCCCCGTCCACACCCAGCCCTACGTCATGGAGGCCCTGGGCACGCGGGAGGGGCAGTTCCCCGTCACCGAGCGCATCGCCGCCCGCACCATCGCCCTGCCCTTCTTCGCCAAGCTCACCGAGTCCCAGGTCGCCCGCGTCCGCGACGCCCTGGTGACGGCGATGGCGAAGGTGCGAACGTAGGCCCCAAAGGCGGGGGGACCGATCCGTGGGCGATCCGCGGACGCAGATACAGGAGCCCGTGCAATGGCGGCAGCAGACTCATCGGCGGTTCCGGCGGCGGCCGTGACGGATCCCGCGGCGGATGGGCGGTCCACGTCCACCCCGACGTCCGTACTGATCACCAACGGCAACACGTTCTCGATGCTCGCCCTCTCCGGGTGGCTGAGCGAGTACGCCACCGGCCTGCGGAAGGTGTACGTGACGTACAAGCTGCCCTCGACGCGGGGCAACCTGCGCGGCGTGCTGGACATGTGGCGTAAGAGCGGCGGGGCCTACACGTACCTGAAGATCTGGGCGAACAAGCTCTTCCCGCGAACGCTCCGCCACGAGGGCCTCCCGGCCAACGTCGAGGAGTACCTCCGCCGCCTGGGCTGCTCCGCCCCCGTCGAGCCCGTCGAGTCCGTCAACACCCCCGCCGTCGTCGCCGAAGTCGCCAGCCTCCAGCCCGACTACCTCGTCTCGTTCAGCGCCACGCAACGGTTCCACCCCCCGCTCATCGAAACCCCCCGCATCGCGGCCGTCAACACCCACTACGGCGCGCTGCCGGCCTATGCGGGCCTGAGCCCCTACTACTGGCACCTGCACAACCGCGAGGAGCAGTTCGGGGTGACGCTGCACCAGATCGTCCCCCGCCTCGACGCCGGGCCCATCATCGAGCAGACCCTCGGGAGCATGAACGGGGCGACGACCGCGCTGGAACTGATGCTCCGCATGGCCGCGTGCGTCTCGCCGATGCTCGTGCGGCTGTTCGCGGGCGACACGTGCGTCGCCGACGCCCGCCCGCAGCCCCCCACCGGGCGATCGTACTTCCGCCACCCCACGCGCGAGCAGGTGCGGGAGTTCCGGGCGAACGGGCTCCGCATGCTCGATTCCGCCTCCCGCACCCGCGCCCTGGCGGCCGTCCGCACCGCCGCCGCCGCCCTGCCCGCGAGGCGGTAACGAACGAACCGGGACCCACGAAAGCCCCTGGCCCGCCGCGGGGCGCCGCGGACGGGGGCGGATCCCTTCCCGGTGACCGTTCGCGGAAAGGTCCGCATCGAGCCCCTGTCCGCCTGGAAAACGACAATGGATCCCACGGAACCCACCCCCGCACCGGACAGTGCCCCGGCGGCCTCGCCGCTGGTCCCGCTGTCGTCGGCCCACGCGTCCGCGGTGGCCGGCCTGCACTCCCAGAGCATCCACACGGGCTTCCTCAGTTCGCTGGGGACGAGTTTCCTGCGGCAGCTTTACACGGCGTTGGCCCGGTGCCCGTCGGGGTTCGGGTATGTGTGGGTCGAGCCCGACGGGGAGGCGATGGGCTTCATCGCCTGTGCCGAGAGCACCAGCCGCGTCTACCGTGAGGCCCTGCGGCGGCGGTTTGTCCGCATGCTCGTGCCCCTGCTTCGTCACCTGGCGCGGCGGTCAGTGGTCCAGCGGATGGAGCAGACGCTCCGCTACCCCGCCGAACTCTCCGACGACCTCCCCCCCGCCGAGGTCCTCAGCATTGCCGTCAGCGACCGCGCCCGCGGGAAGGGTGTCGGCAAGGCCCTCATGGCCGCGGCGATGGCGGAGTTCGGGCGGCGCGGCATGACCCGCGTCAAAGTCGCCGTCGCCGCCGCCAACGAACCCGCCAACCGCTTCTACCGCTCGTGCGGATTCCAACTCGCCCTCCAGCGCGAGCACCACGGGCAGCCGATGAACATCTACACCCTCGACGTCCACCACCCCGCCCGACCGTGTCCAGACGCGTAGTCCCGCAGGGCGTGCAGGTTCTGCCGTAGCGAAACGCAGGCAGGTTCTGCACGCGGGCCGGGCGCGGAGGGGACCAGGAGGCCCCATCCCGCGTGCGTTGGGGGTCTCCCGACCTCGTTGTTCCACACATCTCCGCGCCGCATCCCGCGCCCTCGATCCGCGGCCTCCCGATCGTATCCCGCCCCCGTCCGGCTTGTCCGGGCGGAGCGAAGGCTTGTAAGCTACCCCGGCGGCCCCCCTGCCTCTTCCTGCTGTTTCTTCTTCCCGCCCCCGTCCGCTTCATGCGGGCGGAGCGAAGGCCTATAAGCTTCCGGCCCGCCGGGGGGGGGAGGGCCTGCCGTAGCCTATAGGCCTTCGCTCCGCCGGGACAAGCCCGACGGGGGCGATAAGAAGAAGAAGAAGAAGAAGAAGAAGAAGAAGTGAGAGTGGAGCGCCGCCGGTAGCTTACAAGCCTTCGCTCCGCCGGGGCAAGCCCGACGGGGGCGCGAGAGCGAGAGCTTGCCTGCATCGTGAAACCATCACGCGGGGAGTGTGCTTGCCGAGATGTGTGGAACAACGAGGTCTCCTGCCCCCCCCTACACGCCTGCGTTTCAATCTCGTGCGTGGGGGGTCTCCTGAACCCCAACGTCCGGGACCG